>JBAWXD010000063.1:0-17072 GCA_037144275.1 Paludibacter sp.
TTCCAGTCCCAGCCACCACTGGTAGCACTTCCTGAAGGATAGCCACTGTTTGCCAACGTACCACTATACATAATTTCGAGCGAGCCATGACTTTGATAACGCCCGAAACGATTGGTGTTGTCATAAATTTCGGCACCAAAAAAGTTAGAGGTTGGAGCATGCATAGTGGCTACCCAATTGGCTTTCCGGAAAATACCCGTTGGACTATAATTAAATTGATAGAAACCCTCGTACTTTTGGGTTGGAGCGGTATATTTTGTGGTTTGGAAGAAATAATTGTAAGCTGCCGCTACTTCATTATCCTGATTTCCAAGACAATCGGTTCCAATGGCAACCAAATAATCGAAATAAGCTTTTGTAAATTGCACCCCAATATCGAAGGGTTTTCGACCACACAGGGTATTAGCAAAAAAGTGATTATCACCGACATCCAAAGTTCCCATTATATAGTCGGAAATAACTGCTTTTTTAAATCGTTGGTAAGAATCTGTAGCTATTTTAAATGGTGTAGCTTTTACATAATACATGTATTGTACCCAGGTTTTATAGGCATACATATAATTGTTATAATGAGTATTGTGATGAAAACCGGTACCATCGGGTTTCAAAATATCTCCACCACCGGGAACGTATTCTGTATTCCGATCAAGAAAACGCTTGAATGCTTTTAATTCCCTGACAGAAGTTGCATTGTCCGCTTGATTAAGTGCGACGCCCATCATAGCGGGCAAACAAAGATAAATTATATCTGAAACCTGATTTGTAAGATAAGTACTTTGCGGATAATATATAGTTCCGTAAAAAGATAACCAACGAACCAGTTTGAGAACTTCAGCTTTTTCATCAGCAGTATAGGCAGGTATAGCATCAAGGAGTCCACCAGGCACATCTCTCACAGGATTATAACTATTGCTAAAGGTCATATAACTGCATCCCTCGGAAATGCCCTGATCGAGCATGTGATCTATCAGGTTCTGAAATAAAGTCATGCTAGATGAATTCAGCAATGCATCTGCAGCCAATACTTCAATCCGGTTTATCAATTTGGTCATAAATGCATCAGTTAGTGAATCGGCAGAAGTATTAATAACAGCTCCATGCACCGAGCCATCTGAGTTTCGCACAATATGTAATGAGTTAGCATAGGCTTTTGCATCAGCCAGTGTTGTAGTTGTACCAGCTGTAGGAGTACGTTTCAATGTTACGCGCAAGGAAGCAAGTGCTGTTAATTCCTGTGAAGTAGGTGTTAGCACCGGAATATCTATCGGATTGGCAAACAAAGAAAGAGAACTGGTATCAGCAGTCAGATACGTTTTATCCAACAACCAATGACTACCCATAATGCGACTGGCATCAGTAGTCTGGTTGAAATTCACATCGTCAAAATAAGTTTTGCGTGTGGTTGCAGAAGTTGGTTTTATGGTAATTTTGACAGAAGTGATGGATGTTGAGATAGCAGAGACATATTCCGTATATGCACGGTTAAATTCATGCCACCCCTTAAAATTACACAGGAATATAGCTTTTCTCTTAACCAATCCGCCATTCATAAATTCAACTGTGAGCGTGTCATTATTGTTTGCTGATGAATAAATCTGCATATAGGCGCTGTTCGACGTTCCAGCAGTGAAAGTTGTAAACGATACGGTCATCACAGAAGTCCCTGTAGTTGTCCAGCACAAACTTTGTACTCCTTCTTTATAATGTTCGGTGCTTAGTCCTACTGTAGCTGTACCCGAAGGAACCCACGAAGCAGTAGAAGCTTCAAAAGTAAAACTTTGAGCGTTTAAAGCCGATGTTAAAGCCAAAAAAAACATTATATAAAGAAAGTACTTCACGTTAATTGTATTTAAAAAATTAATCAATCACTTTTATGATAAACGAGACTTGTTTGTATTGACCACTATCCATATAATTTACATTAGTAGCCGAAAAAGTGGCAGTATATATCCCTTTAGAAGTATAAGTGTATGAAAAACTAGTAACATCAACAGATAAATTTTTAACTAATGCTCCGGTACTTGTTGTAGTCAATGGATTAATCATTGTGGGCGTGCTTACAAGATAATCTTCATTGACCGGATTCCCTGCTAAGGTGGTATTGATGTACATATTAGTGGGATTACTCTTCGACCATACTCCTGGGCCGGAAACTGAATAAGCAGTCGCGGAATTTAAAATATCAAAGGGCTTAAATGCAAGGGCTTGTGAAAGCAGTTCAACCGGAGTTTTCCCTTTTTGATATCTCACAAATTTCAGGTTGGCGATAGTCCATTTGGGTTGATCCACATCGTTTCTTGTTGTCAGGTATTTGAATTTTAATGAAATGTTTTTGCCTAAATAGGACATCATGTCTAATTTGACCGATTTTTTAGTTGTGCTAACCGTCGGAAACATACATAATGGAGTTAAGTCAGTCCAATTATAATCCTTTTTATTCCTGATGTTTGTTGAATCAGTAGAAAAAGCAGGTGTTGAAGCTGACCCCGATATACCGCTAAATTTATCTGAAATAAGCAAAAATAAGGTATTATCAATATTCCCATCAATTCCAACAGGCGTTATATCAAATTTTAAGAAACAAGAATCAAACTCATTAATTGGAATGCTTGTTACATTGTAGTATTTATACTCGTTTCCTGGTTCTCCACTAAAGTAAGAGATAAACTGAGGATTTCCACTAAATTTGAATGACACTGGCGTAGCTTTTCTTACAAAGATGGTGTCTTTTATGATGGTATCTGCAGTTGCGGAATCAACTTTTGCATCAAAAACCAATTTCTCTGTAAGAGCATTATCGCAGGAACTTAATATCAAGCTAAAAATTGAAATCATTAATATAAAATTGTATTTTCTCATGTTGTATCTGTTTAACTGAAAGTTTAATTTCAGACGGTTAATCTAGTATATTTATGCTTCTCACAATAATTCATTTACCAACCGGGGTTATTGTAAAGAATTAATTTATTTACCGATAGCTCATAAGCAGGAATTGGTAAATACAAATAAGTAGTTGGAATCTTAAAATAATTGGCTGCATATAATAACGATTGTGACCAGCGTGTACTTGTTGATAACAAAGTCGAGACATCATTCATTGCTTTAACATAGTCACCCCAACGGATTAAATCGTACCGACGCGTAGCTTCATAGCAAAACTCCATGGCTCTTTCCTTTTTGATTACATCTCGAAATTGATCTTTGCTAAGGCCTGAACCGGTAAGAGTCTTAATTTTTGCACGATTTCGCACAGCATCCAAACATTCATAGGCCAGACTTGAAGGAGCAGTATTCAGTTCATTTTCAGCTTCAGCAATCATCAACAAAATATCAGAATAGCGCAGCAGTGGAAAATTTGTTGGAGTATAATTTTTATTTTTGGGCAGAACCTGCTCATATTCTCTCCGATATTTGGCTATGCAACGGGCAGTAATGGTTGTATCTGTAACAGTCCCTACTGAATAAATAAATCCGCTGGCATCAGTATATGTTTTCCCCTGTAACAATAAAGTTGACATGCTTGCAGGTATTTTTCCATAATAATACTTCCTTCCGGTAACCTTCAAAGTTGCAGCACTACCGGTAGTTGTGTATGTAAACGGAGCAATATTCCAGTTGCCACGAACCGTATCCTTTTCGGATTGGTACATGTCATACAATTTCAATGTACAGTAAAAATAATTATAACCGTACCCGGGGTTTGCTAATCCCGTTTTTCCAGCATCAGGAGCGCCATTTGAAATCAAATCAGGTCCTCCAAGTCCCAGCGTATTACCAAGTCTTCCTGCTGCTTGAATAGATGTAGTACGGTTACCAGCTATTTCAACTTCCCATATACTTTCTTTTATGCCGCTACTATTGTATCTATCGGCTGATAAATCAATAAAAATCTGACTGTATGGACTAACCAAACCATGAAGGGCATTGTTTTTAACTTTCAAAGCCCAATCTCTTGCATGGGTAAAATAAGCATTAATAGAATCGGATGAGTTTGTTTGTGGATTAGAAACCGCTGCATCGCGATAATTTTCACCGGCCCGAAAAAGATAAATACGTGCTAATATTCCATCTAAAGTTGATTTTGTTACATGTCCCGGATTTGCCTGATTAGCATTAAGGAGATAAGGTTCGGAAGAAATCATTTCAGAAACAATAAAATCGTAAATCTGCTGCTTTGCGGTTCTGGGAAGGGATAAATTATTTACATCCTTCGCTGTACTGGTTCTGAAAGGTACATCTCCAAAATTCTGTACAAGTGTAAAGTAATAAAAAGCTCTCATAAATCGAGTTTCTGCGCGGTATTGTTCACGTAGAGTTGCATTAGCAGAATCAGGCATGGCATGATCAATGTTTTCCAACAACATGTTTGAACGGTTAATACCATCATACAAACAACGCCATAAATTCTGGAGAGTAGGGTCAGAAACACTTGTAAGACCACAAACAACACTTGACGTGGCAGTGGATCTGTAATAAAATCCTAAGTCTTCTGCTGCTACCCTTGATTGATAATAATCTCCGTAAAAGTAAGCATCCATAAGTGGTGCATATACTGAAATCAAAAATGTTTTAACACCATCTTTATTACTAAAGTAAGTTTCAGGAGTAACCGACAACAAGGTAGTATTCAGAAAATCACTGCATGATGTAAGGCAAAAAGCAAGTTGTACAGTCAGTAATATTTTAATTGAAGTTTTCATATATTTCTATTGTTATTTCAGGATTTATTGGGTTTAGAAACTTATACTTACACCTCCGTTAATTGAAAGTGCACGAGGATAAGCCGAGTAATCTAAGCCCGGAGTCAATGCGCTGTTTCGTACTGACACCTCGGGATCATAACCACCCGTATAAGAAGTCAAAACCCAAATGTCATTGGCACTGACAAAAAGCCGTGCTTTTTTTAGTTTTAAACTTTTCAAAATTTTATTATTTAGGTTATATCCAAGCGTGATATTCTTTAATCTCAAGAATGAACCATCCTCAATAATCCGGGTTGAGAAAACACTCATAGATGGTGAATATATTGCTGCAGGAATATCACTGCTTGGGTTTGTAGGAGTCCATCGGTTTGAATAGCCCTCAAAAGTATTTAACAAAGTTCTACTATATTGATTGAATAGTAAATCATTGGCAGCTAAGATATTATTTCCATACGACCACTGAAAGAAAAAGCTAAAATCAAATCCTTTAAAAGAAAAATCGTTGATAATGCCACCAATATGAATAGGAGTTCCTTTTCCAATTACCGTCTGATCGTTTGAATCTATTTTCCCATCGCCATTGAGGTCGCGGTATTTCGGATAACCTGGCTGTGTCTTGGTTTCTCCACTAAAAATTGGAGTTCCGGGTTTTATAGTATAGATGGCAGTTGTGGGATCATAACTAAAGTCCGTGTATTTATAAGTTCCTTGATAGATATAACCATACATCAAACCCAATGGGTAATTAATTTGAGTAAAATAGTTTGGCATACCATTATAGGTTTGATCAAAAGGAGCATTGGTCAATAAAGTTTTTTGATTTTCGGTAAGCTCCACCACTCTGTTTTGGTTGAAAGAAATATTAAAGTTAGTTGACCATGTAAAATCTTTTGTCTTAACATTCCATGTTTTCAAGGTTATTTCTAATCCCTGATTTTCTGTTTTACCAATATTCTTGAATCCTTGTGGATAACCCGAAGTATAAGGCAGGTCAGCATTTAACAGTAAATCGGAAGTACTTTTTTTGTATACATCCAAGGTCAGAAAAATTCGTTGATTCAGAAATGAGATATCAGTTCCTGCATTCCATTGTGAGGTTGATTCCCAACGTAAAGAAGAATTATGTAATGAACTGGGTACGACGCCCACAGAAGTTAAGGAATTATCGAAAGCATATACACCGGCAAATGAGCCACCATTAATCAGGGACATTTTAGCATAGGTATCAAAATCACCTACACGGTTATTTCCGGTTATACCCCAGCTTAAACGGAGTTTTCCTGACGAAATAATATCTGAAAGTGGTTTCATAAAGCGTTCTTCGCTAAAGTTCCATGCCAATGAACCGGAAGGGAAATAACCGAACTGATTATCGCCTTTAAAACGGGATGAACCATCGGCTCTAAATGATAATGTTGCATAGTACTTCGACGAGTAATTGTAATTAACTCTGCCTAAATATGACATCATGGTCCATCTCGAAGCAGACGAAGTCATGACAAATGGAGTTCCTGCGCCCATTCCGGCCATTCCAAGAACTTCATATTGAGAAGGAATCAGAATAGTCTGAGTGTAATATGATTTAATATCGGAAGCCTGCATGGTAAAACCGACCAATGCATTGAAATTATGCTTCTTTTCAAAAGATTTTGTATAACTAAGGGTATTTTCATTTAGCCAGGTTTGTCGGGAAGATGTAGCTTCTGAAGCATTTACTCCATTTACGTTTGTCTGCGGATTTCCAAAACGTGTATTCGAATTATTATATGCCTCAATCAGTAAATCTTCATTGGTGAAACCTACCGAAGCTTTCATGACCAATCCCTTAACAAATTCATATTGCAAATAATTATTCGTTTGCAACACCGAACGTGTTGTATTCCGATATTCATTTTTCAACGATAAAACCGGGTTAACCCGATAATCGCTAATCATGGATTCATCCAATGAGTTATCAACTAAATTTGCTAAAGACTGATTTGGATAAGGTGCAGGACGATAGCCCCAAACGTTAGAAAACAAGTTATTGGCACCCGACCATGAATTTTCAGATGGTCTGGAGCCGAGTTGAGTTGATCTAGAAAAATTTGCATTCAGATAAATAGTAAGATTATTTTTCTTAATTGTATTGGTTATTTTTCCCTGAACACGGTTATAACTCGTATTTATAAGCACACCATCCTGATCGAAATAAGAGAATGAAGCTGAATATCGTGAATCATCTCTACCACCGGTAATCATAAGCGAATGATTTTGCATAGGTGCTTCTCTGAAAACCATATCTTGCCAATTAATGGTGGCTGCATTTCTATAATCTTCCAAGGTCCATGTTTTGCCATTGGCATCTTTCCCCAAATAAGGAGTTAAGGAATTTGTCTCAGCTTGCAACTTCACAAATTCATACGTATTCATTACCGGCATCTCTTTTGTAACACGCTGTAATCCGTATGACCCATCATATGTAATAACCGGTGCACCAATCTGTCCTTTTTTGGTAGTAATCATAACCACGCCATTAGCACCTCGAGCGCCATAAATAGCAGTGGCTGAAGCATCTTTGAGTACTTCCATTGATTCTACATCGTTTGGATTAATGGTCGAAGCCGAGCCATCCTCCATAGGGAAACCATCAATTACATAAAGCGGAGCATTTGATCCGGTGATAGAATTAGTTCCACGTACCACGATATTCATTTCGCCTCCCGGTGTACCTTCGTTGGAGCTCACTTGCACACCTGCGATTCTTCCGGCTAATGCCTGATCGACATTGGAAACACGCATCTTTAGCATATCATCCATATCTGCTTTACCTACTGAGCCTGTCAAATCACGTTTTTTTATTTCCTGATACCCAACTACCACAACTTCATCCAAATCTTTATTTGTGGATTTCATTATAATATTGAAATTCTTCTCAGTTCCAACTTTAATTTCCTGCAAATCATAACCAATATAACTAAAAACTAATACTGAATTAGAACCAGGAACAGAAAGACTGAATTTACCGTTTGAATCCGTAACTGTACCCTTTGAAAGGCCTTTAATTTTGACATTCACACCAATTAAAGTTTCACCACTTGATTCGGTCACAGTTCCCTGTAGCAGGGTCTGGGCAGATATAAATAGTGAGAGAGAAAGTAGAATTAAAACCAATATTGTGTTTTTAAATCTCATGGCATTTGTATATTATTGATTAATATTCAGCGAGTTGAAACAGAATAATAGTAAAATTCTGCTTCTGGTAACTGTTGGAATTTGATATGGAAAATACATTTCGTTTATTCTGCCGGTAAACAATTCTATACCGGCAGAATATACAAAACTATAAACTGAAATGATTTGTTTATTTATTTAAAGAACAACCTTCTGAACAATTTCAGCTTGAGAAGTCGAAAGATGAACAATATATATTCCATATGGAAGCGTGATTTTATCACCTTCTGAAATCACTCCTGTACTTACTGATTTTCCTGCTATTGAAAAGATACGCACAGTACCGCCAAATTTTGAAATAAGGGCATTTTTCAGAACAGAGAAGCCAATAATTTCCCGATGTGGGCTGAAAACGGCTGTAGGTGGAACGCCACCATATTCGTAACAACCCATATCATATCCTGAACCAACCGGACGTGCACATCCTAGTATATCTGAAGTTATTTTCTTATTTCCAATCGAATCGGTTAAATTCAATCCTGTATCGACAGCCGGTGAAAATTCAGAAAGACTAAAATCACCGCCTGTATAATTCTTGAATGATGCATCTGTAATATCGGTTACACAATTGACACCACCGGCAGGAATTGTTGTTTCAAATCCACAATTGCTAAACAAGGGTGTTTGACCACTATATATACCAATTTTATTGAACAAACAATTGGTAAATGAATATTTTGGTAAAAGAGCTAATAACTGAAAATTAGCCGGAGCTGCGGCACTACTTAAATTATTAGCAAACGTACAGTTATTAAATGAGCTGGAAACGGTTCCACCATAAAAATGAATCACAGTTGTTCCTGTATTACCGGCAAACAAACAATTATTAACAGTCATATTCATTCTGCAATAAATAGCTGAACCCATCGTTGGACTTGTATTGCCAATAAATTTGGAGTTGGTTATGAGAGTTGAAACGGCACTATTAATCAACATTGCACCGTTTGCAGCATAAGTAGATGAGTTGCCTGTAAAGCTGCATTTATCAAATACATAATTACAAGCACCCGTCCAAACTCCACCTCCACCGGTTGCAGAATTACCACTTGCTGCATTAGAAATATTGGATGTAAACGTACAACCACTAATTAGAAAAATATTCGCCGCATTAGTTTGTGTCAAGTATGCTCCGCCACCACTTAACGCTGCAGTATTCGAAGAAATTGTACAACCGCTAATAGTAATAGGAGCTGCATTTACAGCTGTAATATAACTACTAATTCCACCCCCATTACCCGTGGTGGCTGTATTATTAGAAATACTGCAATTTATCACTTTTGTACCACTTGTTTTACTGTACAGGTAAAGTCCGCCACCTGCCCCTGAAGTATTATTTTCGATTTTACAACCTGTAACTAAACATGTATCACCATAAACTGTAACTCCACCGCCACCTGTACCGGTAGATGTGGAAGTATTATGATGTATATAAGAGTCTTTTACTGTTCCTTTGGATAAGATTGAAACCCCGGCACTTGCACCGGTAGCAACTGTACCGGTAGCTTTACAAGCTGTTACAATACAATTTTGCATAACTGTTTTGGCACCCTGAATTTTTGCTGCACCACCACTGCTGTTCCGAATGCTGTTGGCACAATTTTGGAAGGTTATACCATCGATTACTGTAGTTAAAGTAGCGCTACTAGAGGTCATGATACCAATATAAGCACTTGCTCCATCGATAATCGTGACATTGCTATAATCCCAAGCTGTTGTTGATCCTTTTACCCTTTCAGTAATGGAGAATTCAGTTCCTGCAAATCCACCGTACATGCTTATCCCGGCTATTATACTATCACGTCCTGTAATAGTATAAGTTCCTTTAGCTAACCAAATTTGGTCACCCGATGCAAATTTAGGTCCCGAGAAAACGGGAGTTGCTTGTATTTTGTCGTTTAACCATTCGTTCAGTGCAGCTACTGCTCCTCCGGTCCCTACAGTGGAAAGGTTTACAAGTGTATCGCCCACTCCTGCAGCTCGCCACGATGCTGCTCCGGGAGTTCCCAATTGAACCAGATAAGTTTTGGCAGAAAAAGTAGAAACACTGCTTATCAAAGCAAATAATAAAAATATTTTTTTCATAACATTAAATTAAAAATTATTTATCTAAAATTCAAAGCAATATAAAGTTCAAATTCTGAACTTTAGCACTCGAAAAAACATCTATTAGTTTACAACAACTTTTTTAACTATATCTGCAACTTTAATTAAATAAATTCCCTTTGATAAAGGTATTGAAACCAAGGCTGAATTAGTTATTACTGATTTGATTTTTAATCCCGAAACTGAGAACACAATTACTTCATCATTTATATTTATACCTCTTAGTTGAACTGATTGAGCGGAAGCGAAACAACTGAAATCATTTTTTGAAGTAGTATTAACTCCTGTTCCTAAATCAGGAATAAATTCATAAGCACCAATATCAAATCCTGCACCTTTAGCTCTACTTGTACCAATCAAATCGTTAGCAGGTGATCCGGTTGAAGTACCTGTATCAATAAGTGGAGAACCTGTCATGAGTGTCCATATATTGTTTGTTGGGTCAGTGAAAACACCAGTTGAAGCAGTTGTAAGTGTTACAGTTCCAGTTGGTGTTGAAATAAAATTAGCTGCCAATCCATTGTAAGCACAATTAGTAATTGTTCCAAGGCAATTTGCTATTGTACCTATAAAACCTGAGCCTGCTGTAGTACTTCCATCTGCCCCCCAAAATACGGTATTAATAATTTTAATGTTTCCAGCTGCTGCGATTTGATTCATATAGGCAGCACCACCCAAATTATTAACAAGCGTGCAATTTGTAACATTACCTATTGTGAGATACAATGCCGGTTTTGAACCTAATGAAGCACCATAAATCAAACAGTTTGTTAGATAAGAAGTTAAAGATGTAAGTGAAACTGCGGACGAATTTCCAGCTGTTGCACTATTGTTTTTAAAAATGCTACTGGTTATATTCGTTGTTCCGGTACCTTGAGATTTTATTCCTGCGCTTGCTCCTGATGCCGTTGATGTACATGAATTTGATTCAAAAAAACAATTGCTAATTGAATAAGTTCCACCTGAGCTGCCATTATTTACATAAATACTTGCTGCGTTCAGCGACCCTGAAATTGAGTTATTATAGAAATAACAATTCGTACAGGAAGCGTTTTTTGAAGCAGTAGTAGTATAGTATGATAGTGCACCTGCAGTATTGGCAGTGAATTTACAATTCTGAACAAACATTCCTCCTCTTGTTGCAATTGCAGCAATAGTTACGCCACCAGTAAAAGTTATTCCATCTAAAGTGTTGTTTCTGTCTCCACCTGCAGTAATAACTCCTGTAGTACTGGTGTTCGAATTAACTATCGTTTCATTGGTAAAATCCCATACGTTTGTTCCTTTTATTCTATCTAAAACTGATGTTTCATTGCCTGCAAATCCGCCATAAATATATGCCGGTACAGCCGAGCCTGTTCCAGTTAAGACAGTCCAAGCAATAGCCACATTGTACGTTCCTTTTGCAATCCAAACCTGATCAGAAGTTACAAATGAAGTTCCTGCATTTCCACCTATAAGATATGTAGGTGTTGGGGCATTTCTATCATTCAACCATTGTGTTAATGAAACAGCAGTAGTTCCATTAGTGCCTGAATTGGATAAATCAACAACGCAAACAGTATAACCCGTAACTACTGAAGTAGTCCAAGCACTACTATTATTTCCGACTAAATAAAGGTTTGCAGCATTGAGAGAAACCCCTACTGTTAAAATAGAACAAAATAAAAATGCAATAATTCTTTTCATAATATAATCTTTTAAATGTTAATTTATATATTGTTTGTTTTCATTGTGCAAATATATACAACAATTGAAAAATACAGGTCATAAAATAGTGCGTAAATGTCCTATTTTTGTACGGGCCATGAATTTAAATTAAACCAAGAAGAATTGAAGTTATAAGTTTCGTATGCTCTTGTTTGAATCGTTTCTTCGAAGGTTTATTGTTATCTTATAAACTGAAAAAACTTAAAGTATCCCTGATTGAACAGAGTTTTTGCTTTTTGTCAACTTTCAACAAATATTAAACGGATCGTTTTTAAAGAATTCAGGAGTATTCAGTTTTGCTTCTCCCGGTGCCGGAGGGGGTGTGGATTCCAATTGCAGGGAAATCTCATTATCGAGCACTACCCGCTCAACCTGGGGAGCGATATAGAATTGTTTTTCTTGTTTTGCCATAGTATGATCTGATTTAATGGTTTTTAAATTCAGTGCTAAGCCGCCAAATCACCGGAATTTCTATTCCTGCGACTTAGCGACCCGGCCTGATATATTATTTAATAATTACTTTAGTTTTTGCTGTTTTCCCTACGCTTTTTAAAACAATCGTATACACTCCCGGCACAAGTCGTGTATCAAATACTTTGATAGTTGAACTCAGGTTTTGGGCAGCAACCCGTTGACCAATGGCATTGTAAACGGCTACGGAAGTTTCAGCGTTTGGCGTTCCATTCAGCATAATCTGACCATTGGCGTTGGTCGAAAACCAGAAACTTCCGCTATCGGCAGGGTTTATTCCGGTAATTATCGAAGGCGCTTTGAAAATCAGTGCAAAACGGCTTGTATTATTCGTGCTTACTCCAGAGCTAAATATATAGCTACTGCCATCGCTTAGGTCGGCAATTATCGGATTGTTACTATCCTGATAGTCTTTAAATATAAGCTTTGTTCCTGATGGGAAATTTGATAGTTGTGAAGCCTTTATACAAAAGTTTGTACCTGCCTGACCTGTTGTGAAACCAAGTGGAATTTCAGTATCGTAAGGTATAGCATTCATTCCGTTAATAACTAAACTTTCGTTAGCTACTGTTGTATAGATTTCAGGAATAGCTGAGTTTGCATTACTCATTTTTTGTGAATCGTATGCATCCAATCCATTCGAAGCATTGGAGTTGAACAATACAATGGCTTCATCAGAATTCACTCCATTCGATACCTGCAAATACAGAACTGATTGATTTGCATTATTAACCGCCTTTGTCCTGAATTTATTGCTCGATACATCGTTGTGAGAACGCATGGCATTAGTAAGTGCCAATGTTCCTGAAGTACCGGATGATACCTTAACCCAAAAAGCCTGCATAGGCGGAATATATCGGGTTATTACGGTGGCATTATTTGTCCCAACACCTGAACTGGCATTATAAGTATCAAATTCGTAAACGCTTCCGTTTTTAGTGCGATACCAAAAACTCGCATCAACATTTGTTGCTGCTGCACTAACGGCTACCCAATCGAGATAAGATGGATAAGGATTTCCAACCAGATTATAACCTGCATAAGCTTTTGTAGAAGTAAGTGTTAATGCCGGAACGCCATTCAATCCGGTTGTTATAGTACCGGTATTTAATGTTCCTCCGCTAAATGAATAGGTAGCAGTACCCGAAGCCAAATTGGCAATATATCCCTGACCTATATTGAGGGCATCTCCGGTAGAAGTACCATTTCCTGTTGTCATGGTGGTCCAGGCATTATTCGTTTCATCACGACTGTAGAAAGTATAACCTGTTTGTGCTTTGGCTACGCTTATGGGTGACGAAATATACCAGTTACGGGCAGAAGTTAGCGTTTGATTAACGGTAGTTGTAGTTACAGCTGTAGTTGTTCCATCATTATCAATATACGTTCCGGTACCGCTATTTGTACCATCGCTATTAATAGTCATTGCTGAGGCTGTTAGTGAGCTGCTGTTTGTTACCTGTCCTCCGGGAGCTATCGTCAGACTATTTACGCTTGTTGTCGCATCTATAGTCAATAATGCTCCACTTCCTACCACTACATCACTTCCCGATGTCAAAGCCAATGGACCGACTGAAGTTGAACTTGTTACATTAACAATACCCGTATTAGGTGTTGCCGAATTGGTTGCGGCACTTGTGGCACTTGTTCCTGTACTGTTGGTGGCTGTAACTGTAAAGGAATAAGCTTTATTTGAAAGACCTGTTACTAATATCGGGCTTGTCGAACCGATACCGGTAATTCCATCCGGACTCGATGTAACCGTGTAACTTGTAATATTAGCACCGCCATTATTCGAAGGTGCAGAAAATGACACCCAAGCCTGACCATTTCCGGCTGTGGCTGTGCCTATAGTAGGGGCATAGGGTGCAGTTGTAGCTACCGTTCCATTATAAGCAGTATATGTAATATTATAATTACTGGCTGAAAATCCACCTGTTCCGGTTGCCAATGAAGGGCTAACAATATAAGCAACACCGGCAGCTGTAGTAGCTGAAAGTCCTGCTGCATCTGGAGTTAATGTAACTATGCTAATGGTTTCTCCTGAAACCTCAGCACCATTCGTTGTAAAGTTCGTTGCACTTGTTCCTGCTGTCAGTGCTGTACCGTAGGTTTTTAAAGGACCGGTGGCGGTAATGGTCAAAGATTTTTGAGCAACATTTAAGGTATAACTTGCATTTGCAGCACCATAAATTCCATTAGCAGCAATGCTAGCTGTAATAACCGATGACCCAGCTCCCACTATCGATACCTGACCGGAGTTGACATCAACTGTCGCCACAGCAGTATTACCACTTGCATAAGTTACAGCACCAGCCGAACCAGCAGTACTAGAAGCTGCATTTGTAAACACTGCATTCCCATAGGTTTTACTCACAGGAGTCGGTGTGGCAAAAGTAAGGACTGGATTTGATGAAACAGAACCTGAACTCGCCACATTTTGTACTGCCAAAGACAAGGTTGAAATTGTGGTGTTTTCGCTGGCAATTGTACCGGCAGCTAATCCGGCTTTCAACCGAATATAAATAGTAGTAGTGGCAAGAGTTCCGCTATTAGTCAATAAGATTGGATTTGTAGAAACAAACGATGCTCCAGTTCCAGTTGAAATCTGGCAATTAGTAGATGAACTTATAGCAATATTTGATAATAAATTCGTTCCACTAACTGTAAAAGACTGTTCAGATGAAGGACCATTTCCGTTTGTATAGCTAAAACCGCTTAATGTGGTGGGTGAAACGGTACAAGTAGTATTGGTAGATACAAAATTGGCCACCAACGTGCGAGCCGCTGACACCGTAAAAGTATATGAAGCAGTTGTAGTAACTTCTGTTCCACCCTCGGTCCAGTTCACAAATTTATAGCCATTATTGGGTGAGGCAACCACGTTGGCACTGCTGCCAACGGTATAAACGCCTCCACCTGTAACAACACAACCTGTTCCAACAGCAGAAGTGTTAACAGCTACCGTACTTGCAGCAGTTGTAGTAACGGAAAAATCATCCAACAACACGCCGGAATAATTGGTTTTTATGGTGCTGGCATCGTAAGTAGTGGTTAACCCAATACCTGCAAAAGCGGTTGTAAAATCAGCTGTGACATTGGCTGCTTTAAAAGTAGGAATATCGAAAGTAGCCGAATACTGTGTCCAGGTGGTACCTCCGGTCAAAGGGATAGCACACGAAAGGTTCGTTCCCGTTACATTGTCCCTTATAAATGCAGTAACAACAGAAGCGACATTGGCAGAAGTTGAATCCCTTTTGGCCCAAAAACTAACCGTATATTTTTGCGTATTGGTTAAACTTAGTTTTTGTATGGCAATGGCATTGGTCCAGGTATCATTACCTGTAATAGGAGTTCCTTTCTTAATTTTCAGATTTAAGCAATTTGTTCCTGAATGAGGATCGTAATTTGAAATTACTCCTGAAATATAGTTTGTACTTGGTGCTTTTTTTAACCACATGCCGGGAGTAACTGATATTGCACTTGATGTGGGACTGGCTATTTGAGTAGTTCCATCAGCTATACCTGCAACCCGACGCAATACATTTAAACTACTTTCTGAAACTGTATATCCACTTGCAGCATCTTCAAATCCTGCATTGATAATTGAAACCGTCACATTTTGAACCACATCCGCAGCCGCTTCGTTATATGCGTTGCCAGCTTGTTGGGCTGTAACCGTGGCTGTACCCGGACCAACAACGGTCAATGTACTGCCACTTACCGATACTACTGATGTATTACTGGATACATAAGTGATAGGAGCTGGATTGCTAATAGCACTTGAAGTAGCTGTTAATGTCAACTGGCTATCGCCTAATTTTAAACCACTTAAGTCTTGTGACCAAAGAGTTCGAGTACCTGTTGTTGTTAGGGTTTGTATTGCAGACCAGGCACTTGATACTGTTCCATTGGTTACCATTACACGGTAATAGTAAGTGGTAGCTGCAAAACAGCTTACTGCCTGACTAAGCGTAGAACTTGAAATGCTTGAAATATTGCTTGTACCCGATGACAGATCAGCAACCGTACCGTATTGAAGTGTATAAGTATAAGTGGCAGAAGGACCTTGCGAAGCAGTTGTCCAATTGGCTGTAAAACCTGTAGAAGTTACGGCACTTGCAGCTGTAGAAGTTGGAGCTGTAAAAATTGGTGTTGCAGCATTACTAGCCGTAGCTATACCATCGCCATTGGCATTAACAGCCTTGATTTGGATATTATAAGTCGTTCCGGTGGTTAAAGCAGTTGTTCCATCCGAAGACAAGGTTGAAATTATGATTGGACTAGTGCTTGTATTAGCTGAATAAAAACTAGTACCGCCATCAGTTGAGTATTTGTAGTTAGTTATGGTATATCCGCCATTACTACCTGCAGTAAAAGCTACAGAAAGCTGAGTGCTAGTTGGTGTAATGCCCGTAATAACCGGAGCAGTCAATCCTTCGTAAGCCCCAATTGCAGGAGTGGTGCCAAAAGTTCTGCCATCCTTATCGGTGGGTGCTATACCGGATGGTGAGGCGGGCAGAGCAATACCTTTGTTGACTAAATACGAACCTGGTAGTATTCGCCAAACACTTTGTTTAATGGTAGTAGAATCAGATAATGACAAAGAGCCCAAGGATGAACCTATTATTGTGGTTGGAGTTTTAAATATAGGTTGATTTGTTCCACTCACATTTGTACCTGATAAGCTAAAATCATTGTTTTTTATTGTTGTTGCATTTTCAGTGACTGTTTGACCACCATTTGTAAAGTTCTTACTGATTAACGTGCCTGAAGCAGTTGTGGTGGAGGTATTAAGGTTTGCTACGGTTGAAACACCATAAGTGTTATTCCACAATACATTATTAAGCACAATATTGGTAGTTGCAGCCC
>JBAWXD010000064.1:0-16888 GCA_037144275.1 Paludibacter sp.
CTTAAATGAACAAATTATTCCCCTTTAGAGGTTAGGGAGTTCTTTTCTCTAAAAACATTCCCACCGCTTTTCGAATGGAATTCAACCCGAAAAGTTCCGGTTTCACTTCATTTAGAGGCACAAACCAGCAATCTTCCACATCGTCGGCAGCTTTAAGATTTTCGGTCCTTTCCAGTTTGCAGCTAAAAAACAGATCAAGCGTGGGAATGCTTAAGTTACTGTATAGATACTGATTCGGGAGTGAGAATTTATAGCTCGATTCCATAACTTTAGCCCCTAATTCCTCTTCAATTTCTCGAACTATCGCCTGCTCGGCACTTTCATTATCGTCCACAAATCCACCCGGTAAATCCAATGTGCCTTTCTCCGGTTCTTTTCCTCGCTTGCAAACCAGCAATTCGCCGGCATCATTTAGAATAAAACCTGCCACAGCTGCTGAAGCATTGATATAGAAAACAAAACCACAGGATTCGCAGCGTTTTGATTTTGTGTTATGTAAAGTAAATTTTTCTGATCCGCAAGCCGGACAATGCGTAAATAAGCTTGAAAAATGCATAGAATAGCTGTTTAATCGTGACTAGAAGCAAAGATACTATTTTTTAGTTTAGAGTTCAACGGGTTCATAAAAGTTTGATGGGTTGTTTTGGTTGATAAAGTTGAATAGATTGACCAAGTTGATTAACTCAATCAAACTCTTCAAACCCAACAAACGTTTCAACCACTTCTTACTAAACAAATATCATTCCTAAAACGAAAAAACGTTATGATTGGTATGTGAAAAATCATATTTCGGCTCATTTGCTGTTAATAACTTTTTTGTAAAGCCTTTATTAATTGCATTTAAAACACTATTTTTGCAGAAAATAAAAAGATATGAGCCGCAAACTATCTTTTTCAATGGATGATGAATCAGGCGATTTAGTCCAACGATACGAACAATTTCTGTCCGGGAAAGCCAATGGTTATTTCGATGTGGAAGAATTGGAAAATATCGTGGAATACTATCTGCGTCGTGGTCGTACCAAAGATTGTAATAAAGCCATAGATTTAGGCCTACAATTGCATCCCAACAACAGCGCCCTGAAAACAAAACGCGCTAAAATCTACCTGATAACCGGTGACGATCAGAAAGCATTTCGTGTGCTGGATTCCCTGGCCGAATCAACAGATTACGAAGTTATTTTGCTAAAAATTGAAGTGTTGTTAAAGTTGGGTCGGCTTATTGATGCCAATCAGCTGACAGTTAGATTGCTTGCTGATGAATCTGAAGATTTGGATAATGTTTACCTCGATATTGCCTATTTATACCTTGGTCAGAGTGATAATGAAACCGCACTGGGATTGCTCGAAAAAGGCTATAATTTCAATGATAAAAACCCTGAATTACTTTACGAACTGGCTTTTTGCTACGAACAGCAGGAAAATTTTAATAAGGCCATTGATATTAACCATCAGATAATTGACATTGACCCTTTTGCAAATGAAGCCTGGTTTAACCTCGGTCAGTTATACTTCGCGAAGATGGATTTTACAAAAGCCCTCGAAGCCTATGAATATGCATTGGCAGTGGATGAAAATGATTCCCTGACTTGTATTCAAAAAGCTCACGTACACTTTCAGCTCAACCAATTTGAAGAAGCTATTGAAACCTATCTTGAGTACAAAAAATTAACGACTTATGGCCATTGGCAAACAGACATTTTTATAGCTGAAAGCTATGAAAAGCTCGAAAAATTTGATGATGCAATTGTTTATTACCGTAAATCACTGGAAGATCAACCCGAAAACTATGATGCCCTGACCGGAATTGCTATTTGTCTGCTTGAACAGGAACGCTTTGTAGAAAGTCTGCCTTTTATTGAAAAGGCCTTAGTAATAAACCCGGATGCGCCGGATGCCTGGGTTTATATGGCTGAAACATATATTGGATTAGATGACGTGGACAAAGCCTTATTGGCTTATATTAAGTCTGTTTCGATTGACCCTGAACAACCTGATACACTTATGGCCATTGCGAATATATGCCTCGAAAAAGCAGAGTTTGAACTGGCTATCAAATACTATTTTGCAGCTCGCGAACTTGATGAATACCTTGAATTTGTCAATCTGTTTATTGCGGTTTCCTGGTTCAAGCTGGGCGACCTCCACAAAGCTGGGGAATACCTTCAAAAAGCAATTGAAATGGATAAAGACGCCAACATCCTGTTTATGGAGCTATGTCCGGAAGCTGAAAATCTAACTAATTTAGTATAATCTCAAACAAAACCTATGGCCAAGAAAATTCTCATTCTTTTATTTGTCATTTTATCATTTTTCAAGGTAAATGCTACAGAGCAGCTACAATCGGTTCAACCGGCACAAACTTCCACCAAATCGCTAAGTTTTATTCAACACATTGAAGCCTGGTACAAAGAAAATACAAATTATTATAGCATTACCGCATTGATGGCATGCGAAAGTTCCATTTTGCCTGTGCCCTCGGAAATGGTAATTCCACCTGCCGTTTATATTGCTATGGAACCGGATAGTAAACTGAGTATCTTTTGGATTATCATTTTCGGAACGATTGGGGCATTAATTGGAGCTTCGTTTAATTACCTGATGTCAATGTGGTTAGGACGTTTGCTAGTCTATAAATTTGCCGACAGCAAATTAGGGAAAGTATTTTTATTAAGTAGTCAAAAAATACAGAAGTCAGAAGCCTATTTCAATGAACATGGAAAAACATCTACTTTTGTTGGACGTTTTATCCCTGTAATTCGTCACCTTATTTCCATTCCTGCCGGGTTGGCCAAAATGAATTATCTGAATTTCATTCTTTATACTGCTTTGGGTGCCGGACTTTGGAACTGCTGCCTGGCATTGTTGGGCTATTTGGCTCATGGTCAACAGGATATAATTAATAAATACAGCCACGAGCTATCTTTTGTTTTTGTGGGTGTGGGAGTGGTTTTGATTGGTTGGTTGGCGATAAAGGCAAAAAAGAGGCCCCAAACCCCTAAAGGGGCTTAAAGAGCGGCCCCTAAATCCCCTAAAGGGGACTTAATAAGTTGCTCAAATACCTGAAGAGGCTTTAAATAAGAATCAAAAGTAACTTCATAGCCCCCTTTAGGGGGGTTGGGGGCTGATTTATAATATTATGAAACATTTCGGTTTAATAGGTTTACCGCTTACTCATTCATTTTCGAAGAAATTTTTTACTGAAAAATTTGAACGTGAACAGATTGATGCGCGCTACGATTTGTTCGAACTAAAGCATATTGCCGATTTTTCGCTACTGATTGAAGAGCATCATTTGTCGGGACTCAATGTAACCATTCCATACAAAGAAAAAGTGATGGAATTTATGGACGAACTGGATGAAACTGCTTCGGAAATTGGGGCTGTTAATGTTATTAAGTTTATCCATAACATTGATGGATTGATTCTAAAAGGCTATAATTCGGATGCTATCGGCTTCGAAAACTCAATTAAACCATTTCTCAAATCTCATCATCAAAAAGCCCTGATACTTGGCACCGGCGGTGCTTCCAAGGCGATTGATTATGTACTGCGCAAAAACGGGATAGAAGTTACTTTTGTATCGCGAACTCTTCGCCCGGGTATGTTAACCTACAACCAACTCTCTGAAGAAATTATTCGGACAAATACTGTCATTATCAATGCCTCACCTGTTGGCACTTATCCACATGCCGCCGAATGTCCCGATATTCCTTATCAGTTCCTGACTACTAAGCATCTACTTTTCGATGTGGTGTATAATCCTGCCGAAACACTTTTCCTGAAAAAAGGGCGGGAGCAGGGTGCAACCGGACTAAACGGGGAACAAATGCTCGTGGGACAGGCTGAGGCTGCGTGGGAGATTTGGAATGAATAGAAGTTTATAAGGTTTGAATATTTGCTTATTGTTCACTTTTTACCGCTTAGCGCTGAAAAAAGTCCTTCACACGCATCTTCCAGCAAATCAATTATATGTTCGAAGCCCTGATCGCCACTGTAATAAGGATCAGGAACGTGGTCGGCTTCAATATTCCGGCAAAAATTGGTCATGCGGTGAATTTTATTCTTTTCGTCGAGGGTGTCAGTCTGATTGTGTAATCCGCTGATATTTTGATCGTCCATACCGATAATCATATCAAAGCAGTCGAAGTCGGCACGGCTAAAAGGGCGGGAACGATGCGTCATTGAATAACCACGTTTGCCGGCATGGTAGCGCATGCGGCTGTCTGGAAGTTCACCGGCATGAAAACCGATCAGACCTGCCGAATCAATAGTAAAAAGGTTAGTAGCATGTTCACGTTCCAGAATACGCAAAAAAGCAACTTCCGCCATAGGGGAACGGCAGATATTTCCGAGACAGACGAAGAGAATATTCATAGTAGGCACTGGCAGTTTACAGTAGGCAGTTGTAGTAGGTAAACTGCCTACTGCAACTGCCTACTGAGTACTTAACTCCCCTTTAGGGGTTGGGGGCTTATATTGAAAGCATTTGCAACACACCCAGCAGATTTTCATTTACCGGTTTGTCGTCTTTAATGGCTTTGGTGAAAGGAACATGCACAATCACGTCGTTCACAATTCCAATCATAATGCTACGTTGTTCGTCCATCAAAGCATCAATGGCTGCCACACCCATACGACTGGCTAGAATACGGTCGTAAGCAGAAGGTGAACCACCACGCTGAATGTGGCCAAGAATGGTAACTCGAACATCGTATTCGGGATGTTCGTTTCTCATACGTTCGGCTAATCCGTTTGCACCACCGGTTATATCGCTTTCGGCAACCAACACGATGCTGCTATTTTTTGATTTGCGGAAACCATTGCTGATAAGTTCTTCCAACTGATCCACCTGTGTTTCACGTTCGGGAATAATGGCTGCTTCAGCTCCCGAAGCGAGGGCACTGTTCAAAGCCAAAAAACCGGCATCACGTCCCATTACTTCAATAAAAAACAAGCGTTCGTGCGACGAAGCTGTATCGCGGATTTTATCCACGGCTTCAACAATGGTATTCAGTGCCGTGTCGTAACCAATGGTTGAATCAGTTCCGTATAAATCGTTGTCAATCGTTCCCGGAAGTCCAACGATGGGTACATTGAATTCCTGCGCAAAAATACGTGCTCCGGTAAAAGTACCATCACCGCCAATTACCACCAACGCGTCAATTTCTTCTTTTTGCATATTCTCAAAAGCCTCTTTACGACCTTCAGGAGTACGGAATTCAGCGCAACGGGCACTTTTAAGTATGGTTCCACCCTGCTGAATAATATTACTTACATTCTGAGTCTGAAACTCTTTTATTTCACCGGTAATTAACCCTTTATAACCTCTGTAAATAGCTTTTACCCGAATGCCATTGAAAATAGCGGCACGCGTTACCGACCGAATGGCAGCATTCATTCCCGGAGCATCACCCCCTGAAGTGAGCACCCCGATACATTTAATTTCGTACTTCATTTTGAAAATATTTTTTTACAACCAATCTCAATAGGGAAAATCTCTAGCGAATTCCCTGTTTTGCTGCAAGTTCAATCAATTTGTTCTGAACGGCTTCCATAGCCCAGCGTGGTGTTGAGGTAGCTCCGCAAATTCCGATTGTTTTAGTAAAATCGATATCTAAACTCTCGACTTCCACAGCTTCAGACACAAAATAAGTATTTGGATTCTGAGTTTTACAATGTTCAAACAAAACTTTGGCATTGGAACTCTTTTGTCCGCCTACAAAAACGATGATATCATTTTGCTGTGCAAAGATAGTCATATTTGGCATTCTGTTAGCAACCTGACGGCAAATAGTGTCAGTAAATTCAAAAGCAACATCTTCTTTTTTTATGTCGGAGATGGTTGAGATAAGGTGGTTGTAACCATCCAGCGATTTGGTGGTTTGCGAAAACAGTCGAATAGGTTTTTTTAGGTTTACTTTGTGTAAATCTTCCTCGTTTTCAATCACAATGGCTTTTTCGTTGGTCTGCCCTACTAATCCATTAACTTCGGGGTGTCCGATGTGCCCAAAAATAACAATCTGTGTGTCAGGCGAAGGCAATGTTTCATAAGCATTTTTCACACGCGACTGAAGTTTAAGGACCACAGGGCATGAAGCGTCAATAAGTGTAATGTTATTTTGGCGGGCAATTTCATACGTGCTCGGTGGTTCGCCATGAGCCCGAAGCAGCACTTTGGCATCGTGTAATTGCTCAAATTGGTCGTGATTAATGGTTATAAGTCCCATTCCGGCTAATCGTTCCACTTCCTGACCGTTGTGTACAATATCACCCAAACAATAAAGTATTTCGCCTTTCGCAAGCTCCTCTTCGGCTTTCGTGATGGCTTTAACCACACCAAAACAAAAACCGGAGTTTTTATCAATTTCTATATTCAACATAATTTTAATTTTAGATTTACGAGATACGATTTACGATTTGAAATAGACAAATCAACAACTATCAATCGTAAATTGTCAATCGTAAATGAATTAATCAATCTAACGTTTTTTCTTTGAACAAAGTTCGCAGGATTTCCCGCTGTTCTTCGCGGGTGAGGTTGGAATTATCAATCACAATAGCGTCGTCGGCTTTACGCAAAGGACTTTCAGCACGGTTTTGATCGCGGTCATCCCGTTCCTTTACATTGGCCAGCACTTCTTCGTAATCAGCTTTTTCAGCTTTGGCAGCCATTTCGTCAAGACGGCGTTTGGCACGAATTTCGGGTGAAGCAGTCAGAAAAATCTTTAGTTCGGCAGAAGGAAAAACAACAGTACCAATATCGCGACCATCCATTACAATACCTTTCATTTTGCCCATCAATTGTTGTTGGTGAACTAATTCGCGTCGCACAAAACCCAACGTACTAACGCGGCTTGCTCCGTTTGCCACTTCCAGTGAACGAATTTCATTCTCAACGTTTTTCCCGTTTAGCCAGGTTTCTGATTTTCCTTCAGCGTTGGTCTTGAATTCAATATGAATCGTTTCGATATGTTTTTCAAGAGCAGGAATATTGATTTCTGTTTCGGTCATCCAACCATTCTGAATGCAAAAAAGCGAAACAGCACGGTACATGGCACCCGAATCGACATAAATATAACCAGCCTCTACTGCTAATTCTTTAGCCATGGTGCTTTTTCCACAGGATGAAAATCCATCTATTGCAACTATAATTTTTTTCATATTAAAATTCCCCCTTCAAGGGGTTAGGGGGCTTTACAACCTGAATTCATTCAACGATGTGGTAATTGAGAATTGATAAGAAGCTGTTCCGGCCTGAAACTGTGTAGTTCCGAAGCCTACGTGAAACTTGTATAATTTAATACCACCACCAAATGAGAAACCGGCCGCGCTTTTAAATCCGTTCATCGTCAATTCCTGTTCACGACGGTCGTTATAAGCAACGGTAAAATAAAAGTTCTTAGATGGTACAAACTCAGCGGCAAGCACTACATGACGGAACGCCATATCCAAAAATTCTATTTTTCGAGTGCTAATTGTACCAGCCATAGTCGTCTTGGTAATTATGGATGTTGAGATTGGTTGATTTGTTGACTGATAAGTTAAATTCCAGTTTTGCAGGTTTTGCAGTGTTAACGAAAAGCGGAGCGGTGCATAAGCCAGCTTTTTGCTAATTCCAAACTGGATATTAAATGGAAGTGGTTCAATATGCTGACCGCCTTCATCGGAATAATATCCTTTTAACTGTGTTCCCATATTTTTGAAAACCAGACCGGCTGAAAAATTATGAGCAGAATCGTTGTAACTAATTCCGGCATCGAGTGCTATTCCGAAACTTGTATATACCTCATAAGCTGAATAAATAGGCTTCAATGTGGCACCCACCGTTATCATTTTGTTGATTGGTCGGGCATACATAATGTGAAGTGCCATATCTTTAGCCGTGAAATAATTATCGCCAACCTGATCGTTGGTTTCGTTGGCATATTTGAACTGACCATAATCAACGTATTGGATTCCAAGGGCAAAGTAATTCTTATCAGCAAGCGTTTTTCCAAAAATTGCCGAACCAAATTTAATATCAGCCAGATAGGTTGACATATTCAAACCAATGCTGTTATTTGTTTCCGATGTCAGCAAGGAGGGATTTTCAAAACCGAAATTAATATCATTATCCCGCAAGGACACATTATAACTACCGAGTGCGGCTATGCGCGAAGAAGCCGGTAATTCCAGAAACTGATACACTCCGTTTCCGGCCTGCGAAAAGGCATAGATTGAGATAGTTAGAATCGAAATAAATAGGAAAAATTTTCTTGTCATTAGGGCATTAAATGGTTTTCAGAATGGTTTTCAGAAATGATTTTTACTCAATTTTCAAAAAACAGTCAAAGATACATTATTTTTGCAGACTGAAAGAGTGAAAATTTTAAAATTCTATGAAACTAAACGGAAAAAAATGCTTTTTCATATCTTTTAGTTCATTTTTTTATTCCCTTTTTTTAAGAAATTATTTTAGCTACTTTGTTTTAGCAATTCCGAAATGCCACGATTAATAAAATAAGTAGTATTTTTGTTCAGCTTTTGACATTGTCAGAGTGATTTTAAAGTACAGATATAATTGAAAAAAATAGATGAAGACTGAAATATACGAAGAAAGAGCCGTATTAGTGGGTGTTATCACACAGTTGCAAAGTGAAGAAAGAGCCCGTGAATACCTTGATGAACTTGCGTTTCTAGCCGAAACAGCCGGTGCTTCGCCCGAAAAGTTATATTTTCAACGCCTGGAATATCCAAACCCAAAAACCTACGTTGGACCGGGAAAACTGATTGAAATAAAGAACTTTGTGGATGAAAATGATATAGGTGTCGTGATTTTCGACGATGAATTATCGCCGAAACAATTACGCAATATCGAAGCGGAACTGAAAGTGCTGATTCTGGACAGAACAAGCCTTATTCTCGATATTTTTGCCAAACGTGCTCAAACTGCCAGTGCTAAAACACAGGTTGAGCTGGCTCAGTTACAATACACATTACCACGCCTGACCCGACTTTGGACTCACCTGGAACGTCAACAGGGTGGTATCGGTATGCGTGGACCGGGTGAAACACAGATTGAAACCGACCGCCGGATTATCCTTACCAAAATTTCATTGTTGAAACAAAATTTGAAAGATATTGACCAACAAATGACAACCCAACGTAAAAATCGGGGTAAAATGGTGCGCGTGGCCTTAGTTGGTTATACGAATGTGGGCAAATCTACGTTAATGAATCTGATTAGCAAATCCGATATTTTTGCTGAAAATAAGCTCTTTGCAACGTTGGATACCACGGTTCGAAAAGTAATAATCGAGAATTTACCGTTTTTGTTATCCGACACAGTAGGGTTTATCCGTAAATTGCCACATCATTTGGTTCAGTCTTTTAAATCTACGCTTGATGAAGTGCGTGAAGCTGATTTGCTGCTTCATGTTGTGGATGTTTCGCACCCTAATTTTGAGGAACAACTGGAAGTGGTAAATCAGACGCTCAAAGAGATTGACCCGCAGGAAAAGCCTATGATTCTGATATTTAATAAGATTGATGCTTTCTCATACGTGCCAAAAGAAGAAGATGACCTGGCACCTATGAAACGTGAAAACATTAGCCTGGAAGAACTTAAAAAGACCTGGATGAGTAAAATGCACGATAATTGCATTTTTATCTCTGCTCGTGAAAAACAAAATATCGAAAATCTGAAGGAATTGATGTACGAAAAGATAAAAACAATACACGTGGAACGCTATCCGTACAATGATTTCCTGTTTCAGAAATATACCGAAATAGAAGATTGATTTCCAACGTATTAATTGATTTAAATATGTCAGATTACCGTCAACTTACCGACAAAGAAATAGCCACACTTACGGTTTACGGCTGTTCGGCCGAAAGCTGGAAGAACGTGAAAGTTTCAGAAAGCTTTACACCGGATTTTATTTCCAATGTTCATTTTTCCGGAAATATTTTGCTTGGAAGTTTTTCAAAAGTTTTCGAAAAAGAAGGAGGACTGAAAAAACATTCGGGGATATTCAATTCCGTTTTGCACAACTGTGTTATTGGAAATGATGTATACATTGACAAGATAAATAACTACATTGCCAACTATCAGATTGGCGATGGTTCATATATCGAAAATGTAGATTCACTGGTGGTTAATGGCCGCTCTTCCTTTGGTAACGGGACAAAAGTATCAACCATGATTGAAAGTGGTGGTCGCGAAGTTTCAACCTTCCAAAATCTAAGTTCGCAGTTCGCATTCGTGTTAAATTTCTATCGTCACGATACAATTTTCATAAAAAAAATAGAAAAATTAGTTGACGATTACGTTGAGTTACAAATTTCGGAAACCGGATCAATTGGAAAAGCTGTTCAACTAATAAATTGTGGAAAGATCAAGAATACTCATGTTGGTGATTTTGCAAAACTTGATGGAGTAACTTTACTCGAAAATGGTACAATTGTTAGTAATAAGCAGGCTCCGGTAATTATTGGAGCTGGTGTTCAGTGTAATGATTTTATCATTCAGTCCGGAAGTAGTATAACCGACTCTGCGATGCTTACCCGTTGCTTTGTCGGACAGGGATGTCAGATTGGAAAACAGTTTTCGGCTATTGATTCCTTGTTTTTTGCCAACTGTCAGGGACTTCACGGCGAAGCGGTTTCCATTTTTGCCGGACCTTATACGGTTACACACCATAAATCCACTTTGATGCTTACTGCTTTATATTCGTTTATGAATGCCGGAAGCGGAACAAATTTCAGCAATCACATGTACAAGCTCGGTCCTGTTCATCAGGGAGTTACCGAGCGCGGTGTAAAAACTTCCAGCGATTCGTACATTATGTGGCCTGCCCGGATTGGTGCATTCACCGTGGTGTTGGGTCGTCATAAAGGCAATCCGGATATTTCGGATTTGCCCTTCTCTTATTTGATGGAAAATGATGGTGAAAGCACCTTGCTCCCCGGAATTAATCTGCACAGTGCCGGAACCATTCGCGATGTACAAAAATGGCCAAAACGTGACTTGCGTAAAGATGATATCAAGCTTGACCTGATTAATTTTGAATTTTTGTCGCCTTATACCGTTTCAAAAGCATTGAATGGCATTGGCATTCTGAAGAATCTGTTGCAAACCATGGATGAAACTGCCACTTTTGTTTGGTATCAGAATTGCAAAATCAAACGCTCTGCCATCAAAAAAGGAATGGAACTTTACGAAATGGCGGTGAATAAATACATTGGAAATGAGCTAATGAAAAAATTGGATGGGCAAACTATTCATACCGTTACAGATATTTCTAAATTATTATCGTCCGATTCCAAAACAGGCACAGGCGATTGGGTTGATTTAGCTGGAATGTTTGCACCAAAATCGGAGGTAACCAGGCTGACTAACACGATTGTTTCTGAATCCGTTTCGCTTGAAAACATTCAAACCGAATTGGGTCTCTTGGATAAGAATTATCCGCAATTTTCGTTCAACTTCGCTATGGATTTATTGGAAAAGCGAACTGAAAAATCAATTCAAAACCTCGAAATTCAGGATATTATAACGGTTATCGAAAAATGGAAGCATGCCGAACTGACTTTTGATGATTTGGTGTTGAGAGATGCCAAAAAAGAATTCAATACTATTTCCCGCATCGGATTCGGTCTCGATGGGGATGATGAACAAAAGAACCTTGATTTCGATGCAGTGCGTGGAACCTTCGAAAACAATCCGTTTGTACAGGAAATTCAGCAGGGAATAAAACAAAAATCGGAATTGGCCACTATGCATACAAACCAATTATCTGTTTTAATAAAATAACAACTTAGGTTTCATTAACCCGAAACCTGAAACGCGAAACAATTTAAAATGACTGATATAATACATCTTTTACCCGATTCGGTAGCCAATCAGATTGCGGCAGGTGAAGTGATTCAACGTCCCGCGTCGGTGCTGAAAGAACTGGTTGAGAATTCGATTGATGCGGGCGCCACTTTTATTCAGATTTTGATAAAAGATGCCGGTCGCACCTTGATTCAGGTGGTGGATAACGGGAAGGGAATGAGTGAAACCGATGCGCGCATGGCCTTTGAACGTCACGCCACATCAAAAATTAAAAGTGCTGATGATTTATTCTCTCTGCGAACTATGGGATTCCGTGGTGAGGCGCTGGCTTCCATAGCCGCGGTGGCTCAGGTGGAGTTACGCACCCGACGTGAAGAAGATGAACTGGGCGTGTTGATTGAAGTGGCCGGAACACGGGTTTTTAAACAGGAAACGGTGCAGTGTGCTTCGGGAACTTCGTTTCAGGTTAAGAATTTGTTTTTCAATGTGCCTGCACGTCGTCGTTTCCTGAAAAGCGATAATGTGGAAAAAAGCCATATTCTGAACGAGTTTTACCGGATTGCACTGGTTAATACAGCGGTTGCATTTTCGTTTTTCGATAATGACGAGGAAATTTATAATATTCCGGCTTCTAATATTAAAGTACGTATTGAGAATATTTTTGGAAAAACGGCTAAAAAGAAATGGCAACAACAGTTACTTACTATTGAAACTTCCACCAATCTGGCAACTGTTACGGGTTATGTAGGGAAACCGGAATTTGCACAAAAATCGGCCAATCAATATTTTTTCGTAAACGGGCGTTATATGCGTCATCCCTATTTCCACAAAGCAGTGTTGCTGGCTTATAGTCAAATGATTCAGGCTTCGGATAGTCCGAATTATTTCATTTATTTCGAAGTTGACCCACAAACCATCGATATTAATATTCACCCCACCAAAACTGAAATTAAGTTTGAAAATGAACAGGCTATCTGGTCGATTCTTACTGCCGCTATAAAAGAATCGCTGGGGAAATTTAATATAATTCCGTCCATCGATTTCGATCAGGAAGGCGCATTGGACATTCCTCTGAACACAAATCCACAGAATATCCGTCCGCCTCAGACTAATTTTAATCCAAACTACAATCCATTTGGAAGTTCGGGTTATAAACGCCCCGAGCTCGATTGGGAAAAATTATACGGTGATTTCTCCACTCAAACCCAACCGGTTAAATCGTCTATTGACTGGGATTCACATTCTGATGTTCCATCTGCCATTTCGTCCTCATATCAAGAGCAACAGCAGCTTATTGAAAATCTGGAAACACGTGCTGAAAACTTTCAGTATAAAAACCGCTATATTCTTACCGGTATCAAATCGGGCTTGCTAATGATTGACCAACAACGGGCGCATACCCGCATTTTGTTTGATTTATTTCTGAGTCAGATTGAAAATTCACAGGGAATTTCACAGCAGGTACTTTTTCCTGAAACGCTTGAGTTAAGTCCCGAGGAAGCCTTGTTTTTTGAACAGATTATTCCTGATTTGCAGCATGTAGGCTTTGATTTTGAAGCACTTGACAACCACTGTTATAGTGTGAAAGGTGTTTCGTCACATATCGGAACAGGCAGCGTTATAGATTTACTGCTCGATTTGCTCGAAAAAGCTCAAACTACCGCTTTGGAAACCGCTTCAGGCATTCACGAATCTATTGCATTATCACTTGCCCAGGCTTCTACACTAAAATCCGGTCAACGCCTCTCCAGCGAAGAAATGAGCGACCTGATTGATCGGCTTTTTGCCTGTGCCAACCACAACTTCACACCGGATGGCAAAAAAATAATGACCGTTTGGTCGCAGGATGATATTGATTCGGCGTTCAGATAATCAGGATTTTAACAAAAGAACCAGTGTAGCTAATGACTTAAGTTGCCGCACAATTTGCATCGTTTTGCAACAAGGGGTTTTAATTATTTGACTTGCACAGTCACTATTTCACCGTTCCACAAAGCTTTTAAGAATTCATTGGCAGGAAAAATCTCAATGCCATTTAATATTCGCTTGCTTTTATCCATTGATACTACAACGGCTCGTGCTTCTGAGAAATCTTCGAGAAATGCTTTTAGCCCTTTTAAGTGCCTTGAATTTACTTCATTACTTGATTTTATTTCAATGGCTATACGACCATGACCAATGATTGCATCTACTTCGTATCCGCTACTGGTACGCCAGTAAGTTAAAGCCTCATCGGAGTTGTTGTAATTTAGATATGCAATAAGTTCCTGAATGATAAGATGTTCAAATGCATGTCCAAAAGCATCAGTACCCTGTTCTATGTTTTTTCTGTTACACAAATAATTGGCAACACCCACATCAAAATAATAGAATTTTGGAGCTGAGATAGCTCTTCTTTTTTTTGTAGCACTAAAACCGGGAATTAAATAACCGATTAAAGTATCTTGTAGTATTTCAAAATACTCTTTTACTGTACGATGGTCAATACCACAATCCTGAGCTATATTTTTATAAACCACCATTTCAGTATTGCTAAATGCAGCCACTTCTAAAAACCGGGAAAAGGAGTTTAATTTTCTGGAAATAGCTTCTTCTCTGATTTCTTCGTTCAGGTAAACGCCAATATAAGCGCGAAATCGATCCCAAGGATTGTTTACGGCATAATGTCGGGGAATCATGCCATTGTTCACCGCCTTCAACAAGTCGAAGTCAGGAATTTCGGCACTGACCAACGGGAAAAGTGTTTTTTTCAATGCTCTGCCTCCCAGCAAATTGACACCTATTCGTTTCAATTTTCGGGGACTGGATCCGCTGAGTATAAACCGAAGCCCTTTCTTTTGAATCAAACGATGCACTTCGTCCAATAATTGAGGAACTTTCTGAATTTCATCAATAATCACCAATTCACCTTCAGAGGCGGTTTCAAGTTCCTCGCTCAGCAGCGAAGGTCGGCGAAAAAGGCGTTCAAATTCAGCAGATTGCAACAAATCATAATACCTTGCCTTAGGATATTGATTTTCTAATAAAGTAGTTTTTCCTACCTGACGTGCACCCCATAAAAAAACACTGTCATTATTCTCGTTTTCGAGCAATAGTTTTCGTACATACATGACTTGTTTTGTTATTATATCATGATAAAATTACATTAGTTGCTGCAAATATAGTATTTATTCAGTGATAAATCAAATTTAAACAGCTATATACCAGCTACAATACGAATTACATCGTGGGGCAAAAACTCTATTACCTGCCACACGATGCAATCGTGCGGCAGCATGGGAATCATGGAATAATATATCTCAACAACCAGCACAAACTTTTTCGCTTTTAATATTCCTGTTTTAATAGTACCATGCTATGCAATCCCGCGGTAGCAGAATATCCTTTATTATTGTAACTTTTTTCTTTCTAAGCGTTCTTTGGCTTCTGCTAACAGGATATGAATTTTTTGTTCCAATTGTTTTTTTGGTGGTAATTCTGTCCAATACTCGGCTACCATTATACCATCTTTGTGCATTTCCAGCAATTCTATCTGCTCTCTGCTACTTTCGGCACACAATATCAAGCCAATAGGTGGCAATTCACCTTCTGCCTTTTCGTATTTATCTAACCATTTTAAATATAGCTCCATTTGTCCTTTGTGTTTGGCTTCAAACTTACCTAACTTTAACTCAACAGCTACTAAGCGTTTTAAACTTCTGTGATAAAAAAGCAAATCTAAATGAAAATCTTCACCATCTATTATCATACGTTTCTGCCGCTCTAAAAATGCAAAACCTTTACCCAGTTCCAAAATAAAGGATTCTAACTCTCGGAGAATGGCTTGTTCCAAATCTTTCTCCAAATAGGTATTTTGTAATCCCAAAAAATCCAAAAGGTATGGATCTTTAAAATTATTAGACATCGCTGTGCTTACGGATGTATTTTGTAAATTGGCAAGGGTGGTGCGTTCATACGTTTTTGTTGCTATTTGTTTGCGTAAATCCCTTATACCAAATACCTGGATAGCAGATAGTTGGGCGTAAAACAGTCTGGCTTCTTGAGTTTTGAGAGGTAATAGTTCGATAAAGTGCGACCAGCTCAATTGCCGTGATAGAGCAGCCACTATGGATAAGTCAGTAAACTGTTCCGCAAATTTAATCATACGTCTTACATTTTTCTCTGTAAAGTTCCGCCCAAATCGGGTTTCCAATTGTGCCGACACTGTCGGCACAATCTGCTTCCCATAATCTGCTCGTTTGTTTTGCAATATATCGTCATTAATACGCTTACCCACTTGCCAAAATAAAAGTGTAATTGTACTATTTGCTTGCCAAACAACTTGTTGCTGGCTATGCTCTATAAGTATTGAAAGTTCGTTTACTAAAACTTGTTCTTTGTCTATTGTTGTTTTCGGAATCATAAATTTAATTTATACGTGATATTTTTCTCATACCTTAATACTTAATCACTTGCCCAGCCTAATATTTTGTATATATAGCCGTTACAAACGTCCGACCAGAAACTCCTATTTTCCAAACGAGAAGGAGATTAGATTTTTGGCAAGCCAAGTGATAAATCATTAAAATACATACAGTTGAAATAAAATACCCCTACAACCAGCACAAGCTTTTTCGCTTTTAATATTCTTATCCGACTTGGTGGGGTTTAGCAGTTACAAAAGTTCAATCATTTCCCGCTCGTTACAAACGAGGGGGAGATAGACTGTATGACATTTATTTTAAATAGTTAGAATTTTCTAACAAGCCTTACTCTAAATAAATTAGATTTAATTTCTGAGAATTTACTACCATATTTAAAATCAAAACAATATGATTCATTTTCATTTATCTCTGTTGATGACCAATAATATAAATCATCACTAAAATTGCCAATCTTGGTGCGATTTTTATATAAACAGTATAATTCATTAATATTGGGTAAATACCAATCTCTATAATTATCTAATTCATATTGGTTAGTTAAATTCGCCGCACCAAAATAATCTTTTTCTTTTAAAAGCATATTAGTATTAACCCGTTGTGCGATTAGCAATCTAATGCGTACTTGAGGTTGTTTATTGGTTTA
>JBAWXD010000065.1:0-16837 GCA_037144275.1 Paludibacter sp.
ACTTTGGATTTACAAAGCGTATGCCAACAGCTTATTTTTCGAAAACAATTGAATTTTGTCAGAAAAATAGAGTAATAACAGTCCAAATCAGTAAAATAACGGACAAAATGGCAGAAAACTCTATTCAACGGCAAACAGCAAGCAGCAAGCAGAAAGTTTTTGGTACTTTTCTTTTGTTTGCCGTTTACCGCTTGCTGCTTACTGCTAATATCGTATCTTTGCAGCATGGCATTGGTTTATCTGGGATTAGGAACAAATTTAGGAGATAAAGAGCGTAATCTGTATAATGCGATTTGGAGATTATCGCTTGAAGTTGGAAAGATTATTTGCCAATCCGGATTCTATGCGTCTAAACCCTGGGGATTTGAGTCTGAGAATGAGTTTTTAAATGCGGTTCTGTCAGTAGAAACGAATTTGTTACCGATAGATTTATTAGCGAAAACGCAGAAAATTGAGCGTGAACTTGGCCGAATTGACAAATCGACAGAGGCTTATAGGGATCGGGTGATTGATATTGATATTTTACTGTATGATAAGGAGATAATTGATCTGCCTGAATTAAAAATCCCGCATCCGTTGATTACGGAGCGGGACTTTGTATATATTCCGTTACTTGAAATTGCACCGAATCTGCTGCATCCAATTAGCGGTAAAACCTTTAATAAAAAATAACTGCTTACTGCCGACTATTTACTGCTCACTGTCAACAGCTTTTTCATAATCATCAAGTACTTTGAGCGCTTTTTTGTAGTCGTTTTCGAAAACCAGAATTCTCAATCCTTCATTAATCTCTCCAAACATCGGCATCAGTTCTACCGAATCTTCGTTATTTATACTGGAATCGATATTGTTTTCCTTCAGCAATTCCTGATCAAACATGGCTTCAACCACTGTTTCGTAATTTTTTAGTGTAATAAGCTTGTCTTCCATAACTTTAATTTTTAGAGGGTTTCCGTCTACAAATGTACAGCTTTATTTATATTTAAAACAACTTATCGCTAATTTATGTTTAGAAAAATGACCTTATTTATTATCTGTTTTTTATTTCTATTCTGATAAAGGTTTTATCGTCCTTACGAATTATTTTTACTAATTTTGTGGCGCTTGCCAATAAAAGTATTATAAGATGGATTTAGATCAATTACCCGACCATATAGTATACAGCAAAAATGTCATTGAATTTGTTACTGTAGCTGCCGAAACCTGTCTGTTTTTCGAGCATGCAGTTGAATTCTCGCCACAAGACTTTATTCGTAAATCAGTAAAATTGTTGCCACTTTTATATCTGAAAGCGTCGTTAGTGGAGATCCCTGAGCGGGTTTTTGATGATGCCAGTGAACGATTTGTGGCGGAAGAAGATTATTTGTTTGTCAAAGAACAACTGGAACAAATTCTGGGTGCTGACGATTCGTACCTCGAAGTGTTTCATCCCGATATGGCCATCAGTGATACCCCTATTGCAGCTTTTGTATCGGAAAATCTGGCTGATATTTATCAGGAGTTGAAAGATTTTGCGGCCAATTACCAACTGGGCGACCTTGATATAATGAATGATTCGCTGGTTAGCTGCCTCGAAGCTTTTGGCGAACATTGGGGTCAGAAGCTATTGAATGCCATGCGTGCCTTGCATTCAATCCGTTTCAGCGATAGCTTTGGTGAGAAAAATGAAGAGGATGAATTAAGTGCTAAAACAAAAATTGACCGCAACTCGTTTTTAAATTTCCTTCACGATGACGACGATGATGATTTAGATAATTTATTGAAATAGAAGATGCTACAATCCAAAATAACCAAGGAAGAGGTAAATCAATTGCCGGTAATTATTTTCGAAGGAAAAATAACGCTGGTTGATGATTTGTCGAAAATTCATCCTGCCATTGAGAAACTCCGGAAAGCTACTATTGTCGGAATTGATACCGAAACCAAGCCTTCATTCACCCGGGGAACCTATCATAAAGTGTCATTGGTTCAACTTTCCACACTCGATCATTGCTTTTTATTCCGCCTGAATTGTATCGACTTTCCGGTTGCTTTAGCCGAATTTCTTTCGGATGAGAAAATTGCGAAAATTGGACTATCATTGCGTGACGATTTGATTGGTTTGAATAAACTTCACAGGTTTAAACCCGGAAATTGCATTGACATTCAAACTATTGTTCGGAATTACGGAATTCTGGAACTCGGACTTCAAAAAATTTACGCTATCCTATTTGGAAAAAAAATTTCCAAATCACAGCGACTTACCAATTGGGAAAGTCACGAACTGACTGAACAACAGCAACGCTATGCAGCCACCGATGCCTGGGCAAGTTTGCAGATATATTTGCAGTTGATGGAAGAAAGGAAGCTCAGCAAAAAAGAACTGGATGCTTTAGCCCTTCAACATGCAATGGAACAAACTATGTTGCATGAACAGCGAATGCTGGAAAAACAGCAGGAATCTGCATCGAATGTGCCAACTTAACTAACAAATGGACAAACTGTTAATAGAGCGATAATTATTTTTTTGTTGATATTTTCACTAAATTCACTCATCTCATGCTCTAAAAGTCCCCCTTGAGGGGATTTAGGGGGCTAACATTAACTAACAACAATAAACTAATTAAATGATAACTGTACATCTCAAACCAAAAAAAGAAGAAAGTTTACTGCGTTTTCATCCCTGGGTTTTTTCGGGTGCCATTCTGCGCATCGATGGAAAACCTACTGAAGGTGAACTCGTTGAAGTGCTTGATAATAACCGAAACTTTTTGGCATTGGGTCATTTTCAGATTGGTAGCATTGCTGTCCGGATTGTGTCGTTCGAAAAGTTGGAAGTGGATGATGATTTTTGGGCAAAGAAAATCCGGAATGCCTATGCCATGCGACAATCGCTTGGCTTGGTTGCTCCCGGGTTCAATAATACCTATCGCTTGGTTCACGGCGAAGGCGATTCGTTGCCGGGTTTGATTGTCGATGTTTACGACGATACAGCCGTAATGCAGGCACACTCCATTGGTATGCATGAAATTCGCGAAACCCTCGCCAAAGCTATTGTTGCTAATGTTCCTGAAGTACAAAACGTGTTCTATAAATCCGAAACAACCTTGCCGTTTAAGGCGGCCATCGAACCGGAAGATGGATATTTGATTGGTCAGGTAAATCCCGAAATTAAGGCTCTTGAAAATGGATTGCAGTTCCATGTTGACTGGTTGAAAGGTCAAAAAACCGGTTTCTTTGTCGATCAGCGCGAAAACCGCTCCTTGCTCGAGAAATATTCTGCCGGAAAGTCGGTATTGAATATGTTTTGTTATACCGGTGGTTTCTCGGTTTATGCTTTACGTGGCGGTGCGAAACTGGTTCATTCGGTCGACAGCTCGGCCAAAGCCATTGACCTGACCGACAAAAATATGGAAATCAGTTTTCCAAACGATTCGAGGCATACATCCTTTGCCGAAGATGCATTCAAATACCTGAATAATCTCCACACCCTCGAGCAACAATACGATTTGATTATTCTCGATCCACCCGCTTTTGCCAAACACCGCGAAGCATTGCGTAATGCATTGAAAGGCTACAAACGCCTGAATACAAAGGCTTTTGAGCAAATTAAACCCGGTGGAATTCTGTTTACTTTCTCCTGTTCACAGGTCGTTTCAAAAGAGCAATTCCGCCTGGCCGTGTTTAGTGCTGCCGCCGAAAGCAAACGAAATGTCCGTATTCTTCACCAGCTTTCTCAACCAGCCGATCATCCTATCAATATCTATCATCCAGAAGGAGAGTATCTGAAGGGTTTGGTGCTTTGGGTGGAATAAAATTTTTAGTATAATTGTTTAACCCATTTTGATTTGACACAGTCTGCAGAATAAAAGAACATGAAGAAAACTGTACTGCAACTTATTTTCATTTTTTTACTGACTACCCTTACATATAGTCAAACTAATGTTTATGACAGTATTTCTTATGGTGGTCGTTGGAGAACCTATATGACCCATTTACCCACAGGATATAATGTTTCCAAAAAATATCCATTGATTCTGGCTTTTCATGGTGGAAGTCCGTTGGGATATCAATCCATTCAATATCAATCGCGTTTGTCCGAAAAATCGGATTCTGCCGGATTTATTGTAGTGTATCCTGAAGGTGTGAAAATTGCAGGCAACAGAACCTGGAATGCCGGCGGATGTTGTGCTCCGGCTACTACTCTTAATATTGAGGATGTTGGTCTTGTCAATTCGCTGTTAAACACATTGAATAAAACACGATCAATTGATTCCACCCGCGTATATGCAACCGGTTTTTCTAATGGTGCTTTGCTGGGTTATAAACTTGCAAATCAACTTACCCGACGATTTGCAGCGATAGCCATCGTAGAAGGTGATTTTGTTAGTTACCCCTGGCAACCCTCGCGACCAATACCAATAATTAGTTTTCATTCCTATCAGGATCAAAATGTGAAGTATAATGGCGGCGTAACTACAGGAACAACAGGCACTTATTTTCCTCCACAGGACAGTATGTTTAGTATCATTAGTTCTAATTATTCTTGCTCGCTCAAGAAAGAAACCGTGTTTCATGACGCAAGTAAATACGATCATTTTAAATATTCAAACTGTTCAGGAAATGTTGTTATTGAACAATATGTAAGCTATGACGGCGAACATTCATGGCCGGGTGGTCAGTCTTTGAGCGGAGTAGCTGTAAGTACGCAGTTTAGTGCTACTTATTTGATGTGGAAGTTTTTTCAGAATTATAGTATTAATTTGAATACTGACATTGAGGTAATTTCAGACAAACCCGATTTGACAAACTACGCTTTTACTTTTTCAAACAGAATAAATCCTGATAATCTCAGTAGTGAGGGGAACTATAACTTGTTGAATTCTTTAGGACAAGTTATCTGGTCAGGTAAGAATATTAAAGAAAAAGACTTCACATACCTTACAAAAGGACTTTATTTTCTAAAATCAGAAAAAATGATGCAAAAGCTTCTAAAGCAATAGTATAAATTGTAAGTTTTTTATCTGATTTACTCCGAAAACTCAATTTTTTGACCCGAATTATTTCCATCCATAAATTTATTTTGCAATATAGTTACAACCCGTTTTTCATCCTGAAAAAACATGCAAAATAAATAAAGAAATTTTTCTCTAATTCCTTTTTTATCTGAAAAAAAATCAGGATATTTGTACTCAAATTCAAAGCCACAATTGAAAAGCATATTATTCAGATTATCAGGCTTTTGTGTTGTTTTAGTTTAAAATAAATATTCTCTTTTTGAAAAACTATCAAAACAAATTATAAAAATGAAGGAAATTAAATTCAGTCTTGTTTACCGCGATATGTGGCAGTCGTCGGGTAAGTATGTGCCACGCAAAGACCAGTTAGCCAAAATTGCTCCTGTAATCATTGAAATGGGATGTTTCGCCCGTGTGGAAACCAATGGGGGAGCTTCTGAACAAGTGAACCTGCTTTACGGTGAAAATCCGAACGATGCAGTTCGCACATTTACCAAACCATTTAATGATGTGGGTATTCAGACTCACATGCTCGATCGTGGGTTGAATGGCTTGCGCATGAATCCGGTTCCTGCCGATGTTCGTGAGTTGATGTACAAGGTGAAGAAAGCACAGGGTGTGGATATTACGCGTATTTTCTGCGGATTGAACGATGTGACTAACATTATTCCTTCTATAGAATATGCCAAAGCTGCCGGAATGATTGCTCAGGCTACTTTGTGTATCACCTATTCCGAAATTCACACGGCTGAATATTATATCAACATGGCAGAAAAACTGATTGAGGCCGGTGCGGATGAAATCTGTCTGAAAGATATGGCCGGTATCGGTCGCCCGGAAATGCTTGGGAAAATTACGAAAGCCATTAAAACCGCTCACCCACATATTATTATGCAATACCATGGTCACTCCGGACCGGGCTTTTCGGTTGCGTCGATGCTCGAAGTGGCAAAAGCCGGAATGGATTACCTCGATGTGGCTATGGAACCGCTCTCGTGGGGTATGGTTCATCCGGATGTGATTACCATTCAGGCTATGTTGAAAGACGCAGGCTTCAAAGTGCCTGAAATTAATATGAATGCCTATATGGAAGCACGTCGCCTGACCCAAAGTTTTGTAGACGATTTTCTGGGCTACTTCATCGATGATCGCAATAAATTTATGACATCCTTGTTGGTTGGTTGCGGACTTCCGGGAGGAATGATGGGCTCGCTTATGGCCGATCTGAAAGGTGTTCACGCTGGTATCAATTCTTACCTGAAAGGTGTAAAGAAAAAAGAACTCAGCACCGACGAATTGCTGGTCATGTTGTTTGACGAAGTAAAATATATCTGGCCAAAACTGGGAAATCCACCGTTGGTAACTCCATTCAGCCAGTATGTAAAAAATATTGCATTGATGAACGTTATGTTCCTGGTAAAAGGTCAACCACGCTGGAGCATGATTGATAAAAATAGCTGGGATATGATTTTGGGTAAAGCCGGAAAACTTCCGGGAACACTTGATCCGGAAATTATTGCGTTAGCCGAAAAGAACAAATACGAATTCTTCGAAGGCAATCCGCAGGATAATTACCCGAATGAGCTTGATAAATTCATTGCCGAAATGAAAGAAAAAGGCTGGGACAGAGGCAAAGACGATGAAGAATTGTTTGAATTTGCGATGCACGGCAAACAATATATTGACTATAAATCAGGTGAAGCCAAAAAACGTTTTGAAGCTGAACTGGAAGCTGCTATTAAAGAAAAATACGCGGGTGGAAATGTACAGATTCCCGATTTACGTGCCATGAAATATCCGAATGCCGAACCGGTAGTTTCGAATGCCACCGGACGTGTGATTTGGGAACTTGACTTCAACGAAGGTTCCGTAGAACCCGTTTTCGGAAAAGAATACAAAGAATTTGATACTTTGTGTACGATTCAGACAAACTACGGTCTGGAACATATTGGTAGCTTCTGCGACGGTCGTATTGTAGGCATTGAAAAGAAGCAGGGCGAAATTGTACGTAAAGGCGAAGTGCTGGCTTATATCGAAAAGAAATAGAAAGAAATCTTAATTGCTGGATTTGAATTAGTTATAGTTTGAGTGAGTTCGGTATATTGAATTTTTTTGCAATAAAAATCAACATACTGAACTCACTTTTTTTGTTTAGCAATTTGCAGGCATATTAGAATGGTATCTCACCAATCCCTTCATTGGATTTTGTAGAATTTCTGAAATCACAATGCCGCGTTCTGAAGCTACGATTTCAAGGGTATCGCGAAAATAATGTGCAATAGAACCAATAAAACCCACTTTCACCTCTTCCAGCGGGTATTGGCACACATTTCGCACAAAAAAAGCGTCGAATGAATCGTAGACCAGATTAAAAATAGCCGGTTCTTCAATGTGTTCCAAAATGAAGGGAGTAAGTTTAGCCAGAAAACGATTGGGAAAAGGCTTTTTATACACACTTTCAAGAATCATAGCCGGAGTCAGTTCAAAATCAGCAAGTAGTTTCGCAGCAAGTCTTTCGGACAATTGATTTTTCAGACAATCGGCAATCAGCAACTTTCCAAGCACCGCACCACTACCTTCATCACCCAGTATATATCCCAGCGGCGAAACGTTTTGCACAATTTCTTTTCCATCGTACAAGCACGAATTAGAACCTGTTCCTAATATGCACGCAATCCCTTTATCGTATTGAAAAAGGGAACGGGCAGCTGCTAACAAATCGCTTTGAATATCAATCATGGCATTGCCAAAAAATCGAATTAAAGCCTGACTTACCACCAATTTCTTTTCAGGGAAGGAACAACCTGCACCATAAAAGAATATCTGTTCAATCGTATTTTCTTCAGGCAAGGTTGGAACGAGCTGTAAATCGAGTAAAGCAATAATTTCCAACTCGGTTTGATAAAACGGATTGATTCCGTCAGTGAAAATATCACTCACTACTACCCCACCCTGCAGCAAACACCAATGTGTTTTGCTTGAGCCACTATCAGCAATTAATATCATAAGTAGTTAAAAGAATTTTTTTCAAGTTTAGCTGTCAATTTTAATTACTTACATATTTTAATATCATTTTATTAAACAAATGATTGTCAATTGGTTTCGTCAAATAGTCGTCCATGCCTGCATGCAGGCATTTCTCCTGTTCTCCTTTTAATGCTCCGGCAGTTAAGGCTACAATTGAAGTATGGTTTGCACTATCTTTTTCCAACTCCCGGATTGTTTCAGTGGCTTCCAGACCATTCATAACGGGCATTTGAATATCCATGAGTATTAGGTCGGGTTGTTCTTTTCTACAAAACATCACGGCTTCTTTACCATTTACAACCTCAATAATTCGTGCAGTTGGTAGTATTCTTAAAACCATGGCTTTAATTAATATCAAATTGAAATCGTTATCTTCAGCAATCAAAATGGTAGGTACTTTGTTTTTTTCCTGTGTTTCCAGATCTTGTTTATCGATCATTTTATTATTTCTATCGGGCTCTAATGATTGGCACAAATAGTCATAAAGTTCGTCAGTTTTTACCGGTTTTGTCAATCTAAAGTGCACACCGAGTTCAACACATTTGTGCTGTAATTCAGCATCGTCCGACGAAGAATGTAACAGGATAATTTGTTGTTTATCAGCTGAAAAATTGAATTTCTCGCGAATCAACTTGATGGTTTCCAGCCCATTAATATATGGCATATTATAATCACAAATAATTACATCGAAAGGCCCGGAGGTTTCAAGCACTCTCAAAGCATCCAATCCATTATCACAACTTACACATTCAATGCCCCAATTGGCCAGCGTATGTTCAAGGATAACACGATTATTTATGTTATCATCGATGACTAGACTGCGTTTTATGGCACGAATAGCAGTTTTATCAATCAGTTCGCCTTGTGCAACATCGGTTTCAATATCGAAATAGAAGGTTGTACCTTTAGCATACTGGCTTTTTATATTAATCTTACTGCCCATTTTCCGGGCTATCATATCTGATATTACCAGACCCAAACCCGTTCCACCAAATCTGCGGGTAGTGGAACTATCTGCCTGACTAAAAACCTTAAATAGTTTTTTCTCCTGCTCTTCGGTAATCCCTATCCCGGTATCTCGGACTGAAAAACTGAATCGGCCTTGTTTGTTTCCCAAATCCGTGTAGCTGACTTTTAGTTCAATTTCTCCTTTTTCGGTAAACTTGATTGCATTCCCCATCAAATTGGCAAATATCTGTTTTAGCCGTACAGCGTCAACTGTGGCAAAACGTGGCATGTTGGGATCAATATCAAGCAACAATTCCAATTGTTTCTTTTCAGCTGCATATTTAATGATATCCACACTGTGTCCAAGCAGTTCGATCATATCTGTTTCGGTATTATCCAACTCCAACATTCCGGCTTCAATTTTGGAAAAATCAAGAATATCGTTGATAATTCGAAGCAAATCATACCCTGAAGCATTGGCATTTTTCACATACTGTTCCTGAACTTTCGAAAGCGGAGTACTTCTGAGTAAATCGGTAAAACCGATGACTCCATTAAGTGGAGTACGAATTTCGTGACTCATATTGGCCAAAAATTCCGATTTGGCTTTATTGGCGGCATCGGCAGCTTCCACAGCCTTCGTGAGTTTCTCTTCATTCAGTTTCTTTTCAGTAATATCCCAGTTAGTCCCAATCATTCTAAGTGCTTGTCCATCAACATCCCGTTGAACAATGGCCAGGGCTCTAATGCTATGTATTGAACCATCCGGCCAAACTACGCGAAATTCCGTATCGAATTCTTTTTCACCACCGATTGCCATTTGTATTTCGGCATCGCCTCGCACAACATCGTCTGGATGAAGTCCGGCTTTCCAGGTTTCATAAGCGCCACTAAAGTTCTCTTTTTGTATACCATAAAGTGAAAACATCTGTTCATCCCAAAACAGAGAATTATTAACTAAGTCGTAATCCCATACGCCCACACCACCGGCTTGAGTGGCCAACGAAAGGCGGGCGGATACCTGTTTCACTTCAGCTTCGGCTTTTTTTCGGGCTGTAATGTCAGTTAAGGAAGTAACCCGGACATTTTTCCCCTTATAGTAGGTCATACGACCTCGCAATATGCAGGGAAAGGTGCTGCCATCTTTTCGTAAGGCCGTCGCTTCGTAGGGTTCTTCTGTTCCGGAAATCATATTATTCATCACCATTTCACGGTCTTCAGGAACAATCCAGTCGGTTCCATAGCGGGTTAATGCTTCTTCATTAGTGTAACCAAACATCTTTTCACCTGCCTGATTTTGCTCTATGCAAATTCCTTTTTCAGAAATGAAGATAGCTTCAAAGGATGCTTCTGACAAACCTCTGTATTTTTCTCTGCTTTCTTCAAGTTCAGCTTCTGCCAGCTTACGTTCAGTAATATTGTGAGCAACACCGATTAATCCAATTATATTGCCCTGTCCATCATATCGTGGTACTTTGGTAGTATGAAATGTATATAACTTTCCATCTGCTCCAATAATTTCCTCTTCGAAAGTTTCTTTGTTTCCGCCTTCAATGATGCGCATATCATCAGCCATAAATTTGGATAATTCCGCCAAATTGGTCATAAAATCGGCTTTTGAATGCCCTATTAATTGCTCCTGCGTTTTTCCGTTTAGCTTACATCCTGCCGGATTAATATACACAAAACGACATTCTCTGTCCTTCACGAATATGACATCTGAAGTGGTATCCATAATGGAACGCAGGAGCATTTCGCTCCAGTGTAATTCTTTCTCAGCCTGCTTACGCTCGGTAATATTGTGAGCTACACCTATCAGTCCAATGATATTTCCCTGTCCATCAAATCGCGGGGCTTTGGTAGTTAAAAATGTATATAACTTGCCATCTGCACCAATTATCTCCTCTTCAAAGGTTTCAGTATTGCCTCCTTCTATAATACGCAGGTCATTAAGTATTAATTGTTCCGCTGCCTGTTTATCAGTCATCCGCTCAGCATCTGAATATCCTATCAACTCTTCCTGAGATTTACCAATTAACTTACACCCGGCCGGGTTTATATATACAAACCGGCATTCCCTGTCCTTTACAAAAATGAGATCGGTGGTAGTATCCATTACCGAACGTCGCAGGTTTTCGCTTTGTTGCAGGGCTTCTTCAGCCTGTTTACGTTGGGTGATATCAGTCATGGTGGTGAGCCAGCAGGGTTCTTCGCCGATATGGATATAAGTGGCTGAAAACAATCCAAACAGATCTTCGCCTGATTTGGTTCTGACTTTTACCTCAACACCTTTGGCAAAACCATTTTCGTCGATAGTTGATTTCACTAATTCCCGTTGCTTCATATCTTCAAAAAGTTGGAGTTCCTTCGACGTTTTGCCTATGACCTCTTCTCTGCTGAATCCTAAAACCCGTAAAAACATATCATTCACATCAATATATAGTCCCGTATTAATAGTTGATATGGCCATTAAATTGGAACCCGACTGAAATGCCTTGGAGAATTTCTCTTCCGATTGTTTTATTCGTGTTACATCTTTTACCACTCCAAACAAAGCAGGTTCGCCATCCCAAACCCCGGGATACACCCTGGTTTCGACCTGAATTTCTACACCGCTTTTGGAAATAACCGGCACCGGACAAAAATCTTTCGTCCCGGCAATCATTTCGCCAACGATATTTCCGGCTTCCTCCCGCCTGGCTTCGGGGTGCACTATTAATACCGATTGCCCTAACAGCTCTTCTTTGCTATATTCCAATCGTTTGATAACAGTTTCATTCACATCAATCATATTCCCGTTGCCATCGAGCACAAACAATAAATCAGCAATAGAACCGAAAAAAGTACGGAAATTTTGTTCACTTGTTATTAATTTTTCCTGTGCTTGTTTTCGCTCGCTAATGTCGGTAATGAATCCATGCCAGAGTATCGAACCATCTTCCTCAAGCTGTGGCAAAGCATTTCCGAAAAGATAGAGAATAGTTTCATCCTCAAATTTCACCCGATATTCATGTTGCCAGGGAGTTAGATTTTTAGCTGATTCTTGAATCGAAGCTAAAACTCCATCATAATCATCGGGGTGAATTCTGCTAAATACCTTTGAAGCGTCTTCGCGGACTTCCTCGGGACTAACCCTGTAAATGCTTGAAATAGCTTCACTGGCAAACGGAAAGCAGGAACTTCCGTCGGGTCGTAACAAGTATTGATACAAAACACCGGGCACACGACTGGATATTTTCTTAAACCGATCAAGAAGAATTTCCATTTCAGTTTCCATTTGTTTACGTTCGGTAATATCCCGAAAAGTCCAGATTCTACCAAAGTTTTCTCCATTTTGACCCATAACAGGAGCTGAGTACCTATCCAGAATGATTCCACTTTTAAATTCAATCTCATCGGAGCTGGTCTCAGTTGGATGATCATACAGATACATTACTTTTTCAAGAAATTTATCAGGATATTTTGTCAGTTCTACCACATGTTTGAGCAGTAGAGTGTCATCTTCATCCTCGAGAATATAAGGTGGAATATCAAACAACTGAATAGCTCGTTGGTTAATCAGAACTCTTTTTTGATTAACATCGATAATTAGAATGGCATCGATAGTTGCATTTGTTTGGGCTTCAAGCAGGGATGTTTTAGTTTGTAATGCTTCTTCTACCTGCTTACGTTCAGTAATGTCACGTTCGATAAACAGAATACTTTCCGGATTACCATCGGCATCCCTCAAAACTGTAGAATTTATATCGACATAAAACCGGCTCTTATCCTTTCTAATAGCAAGGTATTCAGTAATTTTTTCTTTCCTTTCTCCCAACAACATTTTTCGAATATTATCCTGCAATAAATCATGGTTTGAAGGATCGATAAAATCAAAAAAATCTGTGCCATACATTACATTTTTCTCGTCGGAGGAGTAGCCATACATGGCTGCAAGTTTTTCTGACTTATGCTGCAGTTTTCCATCCAGCGAGGCTATTCCAATGCCATCGGGTGAAGCCGAGATAATGGCTTCCCATTTTTTGTTACTTTGCTGCAAAGCTTCTTCCGCTTGTTTGCTTTCGGTAATATCCTGCAGTGTACCATACGTGCCTGTAATTTCATCGCGGTCGTTCAAGCCCAAGCGTGCAAATACTTCAATCCACCTGAAACCGCCATCTTTAGTCAAATAACGTATCTGGTGACGGCAATAGTCTTTTTTACGGTTTATTAAAGGCTCGAATAATTCCATATTGCGTTGCCTGTCGTCAGGGTGAACGTAATTTAAAAATACCTGCCCCAACGATTCATCAACACTAAATCCGGTAATTTCTTCCCAGGCTTTATTCAGAAATAACCACAATCCATTCGTATCGGTCTGAAAGATAATTTCTTTCACATTTTCAACAACTTCACTGTATTTTGATTCACTTTGTTTCAGTGCTTCTGTTGCCTGATTACGTTCCTCAATTAATCTGATCAAAGAATTAAACAGATTAGTACTGTCAGAATCATTCGTTTCACTTTCGGTAGGGAGCTTCTGATCTGTTGAATTGAGTGCAGCTATTGCTTCTTTTATTTTCGCAATGGTTTCCTGTTGATTTTCGGTGTCAAGCGTATGTATCTGAGAAGCCTCATGCAGCTCTTTTGAACTGATCTCTATAGAATTACGACTCAATTGGACATCAATATCAAAGTCATTATAGGTATCATTAATATCCTTTAGTAGCAACTTTATATCTTCCGGCAAATGGTCAGTAGAGCCAAAATGTTTTTTAATCTGATGTGTCAGCAGTTTATTCAATTTATATTCCATCGTGATATAGTTTATACTTCTTTAATAACAGGATTTGTCCTGCTTTGATAGTGAGGAGTACTAAAGATTTTAACGATTATAGCATCACTAATTGATGATTGATAAGACCCTTAGTAGCAAATGATTTCCAACCTTTCTCTTCCCTTATTAATCTTCAAACCCTTATATAGAAAATCAGAATAAACTCAGGCTAAATGATGAAAAAAACCATTCACAAAGATAGAAAATAGTTCTTCATTATTTTAATGATAAGAATATAATAACCCAAAGAAAGTTTACAATCTGATTCAGTCAAGCACGTTGGGCAATCTGAAGCTAAAAGTCGTTCCTTTGCCCACCTCGCTTTTCACCGAAATTGTTCCACCAAGCTTATCAATAAATTCTTTACACAAAATTAATCCAAGTCCTGAACCCTTTTCCCCTGCTGTTCCTTTTTGCGACTGGAGTTTATTATCTATGCGGAAAAGGTTTATTTGAACATCTTCGGGAATTCCAACACCGGTATCGGAAATCGAAATTTCGATTTCGTCAGCAGAATTCTCAGCATTTATGGTCACTGAACCCAATGCATTGCTGTATTTCAGTGCGTTTGACATCAGGTTTCGGATAATAGTTTCGAGCACATCCTGATCTGAATCGATCAGTATTTCCTCCGACACATTACAAAGCAGTTTTACCTGCTTATTATCGGCTTGAGTTTGCAATAAACTGATACAGTTACGCACAGCATCGCAAAGCCTGAATACTTCGGAATTTATTTCAATTCTGTCGGTCTGCGACCGGGCCCATCGGAGCAGGTTTTCAAGTAATTCGTGACCATGCTGAGCCGTAGAGTGTATTGTTTTCAGCTGACTTTCCATATCTAAGGGATCATACTTGCCTAATTTCATCAAAATCTTGGTGAAATTTTCAATACCAACAAAGGGATTTCGAAGGTCGTGGGCAATGATGGAAAAAAACTTATCCTTGGTAGCAATCAGTTTTTCCAACTGAACTGAATAATTATTAATCTGTTCGTTTTTAAATCGTATTTGCAAATGGGTATTTACCCGGGCACTCAACTCTATCAAATCAAATGGTTTGGACAGAAAATCACTTGCTCCCGATTGAAGCGCTTTTCGCTTTGTTTCCAGAGTTACATCAGCAGTAAGTACCAAAATAGGCAAATAGGTACTGGCCGGAACGATCGTTTTCAGTAGTTCCATAATGTCAAATCCACTCAAATAAGGCATCATCAAATCCAGTAAAATAATATCCGGATCAAAATCAAGTATTAGTTGGGCAACTTCCCGTGAGTCGGTAATGCTTTCAATATTTGTATATCCCTGCATTTGCAGAAAATCGTGCAAAATATCAATATTGGCCTGCTGATCGTCAACCAGTAGGATGTTGGCATTTTTCAAATTAGAATCTATCATATTTTGGTTTTAGGTTTAGAAAAAAGTAGTAGGAATTAAATCCTCTCGAATAGTTCAATTGAACAACAATAAAAATATTCCCTATTTTATAATCATTATTTAATTTTGAATTAATTCATCTGTCACTTTTAAAAATAAAGTGATATCCAACGGTTTAGTCAAATATTTTTTTGCTCCGGCTTTGAGTAACTTGTCAACCTGATGCTGCATGCCATCAGCACTGATTATGACCACCGGAATATTCTTTGTTTTATCGTTTGCTAAAATTAATTTAAGGACTTCAGCACCATCTATATCGGGTAAATTCAAATCAAGCAAAATCAAATCAGGCTTATAATCGATAGATAGTTTTATTGTTTGTTTTCCAAGTGTACTGTTAATTAACTTTATGCCTGGCCGTTTGTTTGTAAGAACTTGTTCGATCAGTTCGATATTAGATAAATTGTCTTCAATATACAAAATGGTTCCTCCATATTCAAATGTATTCTCTGCAATGTTATCCATTTGCTCTGATTTATCAAGCAGGTCATCTTGACTTTCGGCCTGTGGCAGTTCTATCCAGAAAGTACTTCCTTTTTCAGGCAAACTTTCCACACCGTAGGTTCCACCCATAACATCCAGCATTCTTTTTACAATTGCCAATCCCAGTCCGGTTCCTTCAATCCCTGTTTTTTCTGATCCGATTCGCTCAAAAGGAGTGAATAATTTCGAAATATCATCCGTATTAATTCCAATACCGGTATCGCTTATAGAGATTCGAATAAATGGAAGGTCATTGTTCAGTCGGGTTTCTGTGTAGATACTTACCGATCCGCCATTTTTATTGTATTTTACAGCATTATTAAGCAAATTCAGCAATATTTGCTTCAAACTATGTCTGTCACTATTTACAAATAACTCATTTGCCATCGAATCAAAAAGTTTTATGCGGATTCCTTGCTTACTGGCCAGGGGATTCATAACATCCAACATTTCAGCATAAATAGCTTTTAACTGTACAGGCTCAATGGAGATAGACAAATTGCCTGCTTCAATGCGCGAGATATCAAATACCTCATTTATCAAATCAAGTAAAAGTTTTCCACTGCTTAGAATATGATTAACTCCTCTCTTCTGGCTCACATTCAATTCACCCATTTGGAGCAACTGTGCAAATCCAAGAATCGAATTCATAGGTGTCCGCAATTCGTGACTCATGCGGGATAAAAATTCACTTTTGGCCATATTGGCTTTCTCAGCTTCATCTTTGGCTTGCAAAGCTTTAAGTTCGGCCTGCTTTCGCATTGTAATGTCCAGGGAAATTCCTCCAAGAAAAGGCTCTTTCCCCAATCTTGGAATGACAAATTTCTGCGTTTCATAATCATGCAATTTCCCATCGAGATTTGTAAAACTTTCTTCAATAATTTGATAACCGGCGTTAAGGGTATTTTTATCATCGGCCAATATCCTTTCAACGGTTTCGTCGTCAAAAGTTTCTGTTAATGGTTTATCTATCCAATCCGAAACACCTAAAGCAATTTCCATGGAATTATTGGCATAAATCATTTTGCTCTCTTTATCTTTCATAAAAACAACTGCAGGCAAATAATCCATAAATAACGAGAACCTTTGTTCACTATCAAACAACTCAGATTCAGCCAGTTTACGCTCTG
>JBAWXD010000066.1:0-16827 GCA_037144275.1 Paludibacter sp.
ACCAGAAAACCTAAAATATTCTGTATCATCAATTTAGGGGTGCTGAGTAGTTACAGATTCTGTTTATGCATCATTCATGGTGAATGCCACAGCAACTTCTGTAACCGGTGATTGCTTCTTTCATATATATGATCCACTCCAAACAGCTTCTGTCATGAGGGGCAAGGTTTACTTAGCAAACGGTACGACAACAGGAAAAATGAAACTTGGTTTAGCTTTTAGTTCAACATCCCCAACATATTATGCAACTGAATTAGATTTTGGTACTACTTATTTGGTTGTTCTAAAATATACTATTAAAGATGCTTTACCCGATCAGGTTAGTTTATATGTATTTCAAGCCGGAGATGATTTCAGCACAGAACCAACAACTCCTACTGTTGGACCATTAACGGGAACCGGAGCTGATATTCCTCCAACCAGTGTTGCGCTTCGTCAGTTTGATGCCGCTCAACGTATCACAGTTGATGGAATCAGGGTGAATACCGAATGGAATTTAAAACCATAGAAATTTAAGCTGTCTCAGTAAGTTCATACAATGAAAATTTAAATTTCATGAAAAAAATTCTAATTAAATTACTTATTATAAGCATTTTGGTTCCGGTGTATATACATGCACAGGAGTCAAAATTGCATTCCTATTCTTTTGGCGAAGGATTGACCTTTACCGATGGGAAAGATTATACAATCGACTTGGATGGATTTGTACAACCTTCGTATCAGGGAACACTCTTTTTAGATCCCAATCATAAAGATGTATTTAATCGTTTCCGCTTACGCAGATTAAATATGAAACTATCGGGTGATGTAGATCATAAAAAAATAGAATATGGACTGCAAATTGATTTAAGCGGAACCTCTGAAACCGGAAATGCATCCAGCAGCATATTGATGGATGCCTGGGTAGCCTATAATGTAAATAAACAGTTGCAAATCACCTTTGGACAGCGAAGTACACCAACTGACAACAGGGAATTAATGATGGCTTCTCAAACTTTACAACTGGTAGAAAGAAGCAAAGTTACTTCAGCTTTCGCCACCATTCGTGAATTCGGTTTGTTTTTGGATGGTACGTATAAAATTGCGAAAATGTCCTATTTAAAACCCTATTTAAATGTTACCAATGGCGATGGAATTAATGTTTCTTTAAAAGATCACGGAGGCTTGAAATTTGGTGGGCGACTGGATTTTTTACCATTTGGTTTATTTGCCAATTTTGGTCAATCGCGCGAAGCTGATATCGTTCGGGAAGGATCACCCAAACTGGTCATCGGTTGCAATTACAGTTATAATATTGGAGTGAGCAGCCGCGAAGGTGGTACCAGCGGATCGATTTTATATCTTGATAGTTTAGGACGGGAATCTTTACCCAATTTTACAAAATACGGATTGGATTTCGTGTTTAAATACCGTGGATTTTCGGCCATTGGTGAATTTGTGGGAACGGCTGCTACAGTTCCTTCATCAATTAGACAGCGTGTACGTACCGATGGAACTACTGCAACTACTTTTCTGGTGAATGGAGTGCAGGATGTACCTAATTATGTAAAGGATCGTATGATGCTCGGGAAAGGCTATAATATTCAAATGGGATATGTTTTTAAAAATCGTTTTTCAGTGGATGCACGCTATACGCATTTAGAGGCAGATACTCAGTCATTTTTAAATAACGGAACGTTTTATAATCGTCCGGATTATTATACAGTCGGACTTTCCAAATATTTGGGCCGAGGATATGGTTTTAAAATTCAGGGTTCGCTGACTTACGTGGTTGCCAAAACCGGCTCGAATGATTTTGCCGGAGTTCCAATTACCGGAAATCAGTGGATAATGGACGTAATTACTTCAATATCCTTTTAAAAGATGAAAAAGCTATTAATCATAATTTTTTGCATACTGTCGGTTTGCTCTAAAGCACAATCAAACAGGCAAGACTCAAAAGTGACAGATAAATTCTTTTCCGATCCCAACATTGAGATAAATACACCGGCTTTTCAGAAAAAAAAGGGTTTTACAAGTTATCCCGAAATGATGACATTTGTCAATACCCAATTGAGTAAACATGCTGATGTAATGACGCTGAGTTTTATCGGTAAGAGTCAGAAAGGGAAAGAAATTCCACTGATTTTGCTCAATAAAAAAGTCAAAGGTTCTGAACAAAAAATCAAGGTATGGATTCAAGCTTCGCTGCATGGCGATGAACCCGGAAGTACAGAAGGTGTTTTGTATCTGCTGGACAAGATACTAAATGACAGCAACTATTCCTATTTATTGAACAAGCTTGAAATCGCTATTATTCCAATGGCCAATATTGATGGTGCTGAAATGCTGGAACGGACTGCTGCCAATGGGCTTGATTTGAACCGGGATCAGACTAAACTCATGGCACCCGAAAGCAATATTCTGAAAAAAGCATTCAGTGATTTTACGGCTGATGTTGCGATTGATTTTCACGAATATCAACCGTACCGGAAAGATTACATTCAGTTTAGTACCTACGGAGTTGTGCCGGGTTTCGATGCCATGTTTATGTATTCCGGCAATCTGAATGTTCCTAAAAGTCTGCGTGAGTATAGCAAGTCGAAGTTTGTGAGCAATGCTGCTAAGCTACTGGATGATAATCAATTGAGACATCATGATTACTTTACAACCGACAAAACGATGGGAGCGGTTCAGATAAATCAGGGATCGTCAAGCTCCAGATCAAGTGCCACTTCCTATGCACTGGCCAATACGATTTCCAGTTTAATTGAAATTCGTGGCGTTGGAATCGGACGTACTTCTTTAAAACGAAGAGTACAAAGTATTTTTCTGATAGCCTTTTCCTATATGAAAACGGCTTATGATAATGCGGATGAGGTAAAAATTGAAATTAACAAAGCAGTTTCCAACCCGAATCCGGAAGTTGTTGCCAAAAGTTCACATCCGGTGGAAAAGGAAAAACTGAAAATGATTGATCTGGATACCAATAAAGAAATAGAAATTGACGTGAATCTGGCAGATGCATGGAAATCAAAAGCAATTCTTTCACGTGCAAGGCCTTCGGCTTATATTTTATTGCCTGATCAGGTACTGTTAGTTGAAAAACTGAAGATTTTAGGATTGCAGCTAACCGAATTAAAAAAAGCGACCGAACTGGAAGTTGAAAACTATACTATTTCTGAATATCAAAAAGATTCGGAAGAAGACGAAGGGGTGTTTCGACAGGATGTACTGGCAAAAACGCAAAAAATTACCCGGACTTTTCCGGCAGGAAGTTTTGTTGTCTCTTTGAATCAGCGAAAATCAAATCTGGCAGTTGAAGTTCTTGAACCGGAAGCTCCCAATAGTTTTGTTTCGTTTTCCATACTTAAAACTGACTTAAATAAAGAATTGCCTGTGTACAGGTACTTAGGAAACTCAAATTTATAACTCATATCAATAAGATTAAATTTTATGAAAAAATTAATTTTTTGTATCTCGATTATTGCTTTCATGCAAATCATAAGTCTGGATTTGCGGGCTCAAAATAAAGTATCGTACGAATTGGGAAATGGTATTAACTTCGGACTTAACGACGGTGCTTACCAGTTTAAAATAAGTGGAATGATACAACCTGCAGTCAGTTTTCAAAAACTAAGCAGTCAGCAATCTCCAGACTTATATTATAATGTGAACCGCACGTATTTCAATTTTTCGGGTTCTGCACTGAATGAAAAAGTAAGTTTCTTCCTTCAGACCGATTTTAGTCTCGGATTTCCGCTACTGGATGCCTGGATTGCCTATAAACCGATGAAAAACCTGATCCTGACTGTGGGACAAATGCAATCTGTTTCGAATAACCGTGAAATGTTGGTTATGGAAGATAAATTGCAGTTTGTCGATCGGAGTTTATTAAGCACTTCTTTCAGTCAGACCGGTCGTGAGTTTGGAGTTTTTGCAAGCCAAAAAATCAGCTTTGGCAAAATAGGCATTGTAGCACAGGTTTCTGTAACATCCGGTGATGGTCGTAATTCGTTTGGTGCCGATTCACGCGATACTGATTTAGGTGGCTTAAAATATGCCGGTCGAATCGACCTATATCCGCTTGGTTATTTCAGCAAAGGAAATGAAAATATGATACCCGATTTACTACACGAACAGGATTTGAAGTTCGTTTTAGGAGGGGCGGCCAGTTATAATACCGGAGTCAGCAATTCGGTAGGTGAAGGACATGGAGATTTCCAGTTTTATAATGTAAACGGGGGGATCAAATTGCCTGATTACCGGAAATTGTATGGCGATATTCTGGTTAAATTCCGCGGTATTTCTGTGCTTGGAGAAATAGTAAAGGCAACTGCCACCAATTTAGATGGAAGTTACACAGCAGCTTCATTAAGTAGTCCGTTGTTGCCAACTCAAATCAGCGAATTTCTGGCTTTAGGTTCGGCCTACAATGTACAGATTGGGTATGCAACCAAAGATGGTTATGCCCTTGATATTCGTTATGACGCATTGACACCTGAATTTGCTAACGATACTAATTCCAAAATAAAGAATACAACTGCTACGACTATAGGATTTTCAAAATACTTTAAAGCGAATAATCTTAAAATGCAGGCCTCGGTTTCTTCGTTGAAATATGCGGATAACAGTAATATGCTGGTTGGATCATTGATTTTTCAGGTGGTTTTTTAAACTGATATGTTACAATGAACTATAACATGAATAACCCTTAAATTACAAAACGCCATCACAAGGGTATTTTTAATCTTTAAAAATTTAAAACATGAAATGCAAAATCATAAAATTGCTGTTAATTAGAAAATTGGGTTTTTTGTATTGTCTGCTTTTCGCTACTCAGTTTTTGTTAATTGCTAATGCACAATCGCAAAATACAACTACAAAAACAGATAAGCTGATAGAAATAAAAGGAACAGTAAAAGACGCCAAAACAGCAGAAACTATTCCAGGCACAAGCGTTTTTGTCTCAGGAACAAAGGAAGGAACAATATCAGATATGGAAGGTAATTTCACGCTGAAAGTTCCGATGAATGCTACTACTTTAAAATTATCGTATATTGGTTACATAACACAGGAAGTGGCAATTGACCGCAAAAAACCAACGATCGTTTTATTGCAACAGGATTCAAAAGCTCTTGATGAGGTCGTTGTAGTTGGTTATGGTGTGCAAAAAAAGAGCGATATAACAGGCTCGGTGGCATCAGTTAATATGGAAAAATTGGCCGAACGTCCCAGTACCAATATCGTACAGGCACTTCAGGGAAGTATGGCGGGACTCAATATCACGGTAAACGGAGCAAGTGCCGATGGTTCTTCAACCAGCATGTTGATTCGTGGTGAAAATTCCATTACCGCGTCTAATTCACCCTTAATTATTTTGGATGGAGTGCCATTTACCGGCGCAATGACCGAGTTAAATCCAAACGATATTCAATCGCTCGAAGTGTTGAAAGATGCTTCTTCAGCGGCTATTTACGGCTCAAGAGGTTCTAATGGGGTGATTTTGATTACTACCAAAATCGGAAAAAAAGGGAAAGTCAATATTTCCTATGATAATTATTTCGGCATAGATGAAATTGGATTTATACCAAAATTGATGGATGGTCCGACTTTTTATAAACGAAAGGCAGAATTCGGCGAAACTTTTACAACCATGGAGCAAGCGAATTATGATGCCAGAAAATTCACTAACTGGATCAAAGAGGCAACTCAACAAGGTCTTAAAAACCAGCACAATGTATCGATCAGTGGTGCTAACGATGTGACACGTTATTTTGTGTCTTTGTCACTCAATGATGTCAGAGGAATTGCTAAAAATGATAATTTCAAACGCTATACACTTCGGGCAAATTTGGATGTGCAGTTAGCCAAATGGGCAAAATTTGGATCAAACACTTCGATGGGTTATTATGACCGAAGCGGTGTGAATGCTGATTTTTCCGATGCTTTCCGAATGAATCCGCTTGGAAATGCCTATAATGCCGATGGTTCAATTGCCATGCTTGCCTGGGAAGATCCCTTTTATGCCATCAATCCATTGAATGCGCTGAATTACATAAACAGTGATATTACCCGAAGTGTAAATACAAACAATTATTTGCAAATTGATTTTCCATTTCTGAAAGGATTAAGTTATAAATTAAACACCGGCTACGAATACCGTAATTTATTGACACAGACCTATGCCGGCAGAAATACGTACTTAGGAAATCAAAGTAACGGACGACTCGAAATCCTTAGTCAGTTTGATGAAAACTGGTTGATTGAAAATATTTTAAGCTATACCAACACTTTTGGAAAACATTCACTTTTTCTGACCGGACTATACAGTGCTCAAAGTGAATTGAGAGAAATAAGTACAACCGTTGGGCTGAGTTTTCCGAATGATGTTTTGACCTATTTCCAGCCGGATAAAGCTCAATCAACACAACTTAGTTCCACTTACCGTAATTCGGCACATTTATCCCAAATGTTTCGTGCTAATTACGGTTACGACAGCCGGTATCTTTTCACTTTTACTGTGCGCCGTGATGGATTTTCTGCTTTTGGCGAAAATAAAAAATATGGAATTTTCCCATCCTTTGCTGGTGGTTGGAACGTAGCCAACGAAAACTTTGTGAAATCGGTTGAAGCCCTGAAATTTGTAAACAACCTGAAACTAAGACTATCTTACGGCTTAAACGGGAATGAGGCTATTAGCCCATATTCAACCTTACCGAGTCTTTCATCAAACGACTACCTGACTTCCGATTTCCAATCCGCTTTTGGTTATTATCCTAAACTTCTTGGAAATCCCGTATTAGGCTGGGAAACAACCAAATCGCTTAATGCCGGTCTTGATTTTGGTTTGTGGAATAATAGAATTAGCGGTTCATTCGAATTGTACTGGTCAAACACCAGTGATTTGTTACTTGACAGAACCATTTCACCAATAAACGGAAACACAGTTATTCGTGAAAACATTGGTGCTACCCGAAATTCCGGAATAGAATTTCAGATCAGCAGCATCAACATCAATACAAAGGATTTTAGTTGGAAAACCGATTTTAATATTGCACACAATAAAACAGAAATTCTAAACGTAGGACTTACCGATGCAAACGGAAATTATATGGACGATATTGCAAGCCAGTGGTTTATTGGTCAACCCATTAAAGTAAATTACGATTATGTATTTGATGGAATTTTCCAAACCGGCGATGATATTGCTCATAGCGCACAACCTACAGCTTTTCCGGGATACATAAAATACAAAGATGTAAACGGAGATGGAGTTATATCACCTGCCGACAAACAAATTATCGGTTCGCGTGATCCATTATTTGTAACGGGAATGACTAATACATTCACATACAAGAACTTCACATTTAGCTTTTTATTAAATGCAGTTTCGGGTATAACGTATCGAAACCTTTTGTATGGAACCGGGCAAACAGCATTTCGTGTCAATTCCTATGATAAAAACTTCTGGTCAGCCACTAATCCGACCAATGATTATCCGTCCAACATAGATGGTAATACCAATCCTCTGAGCATGGATTTTTTCGAGGATGCCAGTTTTTTGAGGTTGCAGGATGTTTCTTTAAGCTATCGTTTGTCTGAGAATATTCTGAAAAAGATAAAATTCAATAAAGCTGAAATCTTTGTCGATTTGAAGAATATGGCTACCTGGACCAACTGGAAAGGATTAGATCCTGAATTTCTGGCAATCGCACCGGTAAATCAACAACGGGCAACTCCACAAGTAAAGAGTTTTATTATTGGATTAAAAATCGGGTTTTAATTTAAAAAGTTGAAAGTCATGAAAAATATTAAATATAGAATATTAGCTTTAGTTCTTATTTCAGCTGGATTTCAGGGATGCAGCGACGATTTTTTGACAGAAAAACCGCAGGATAAGATCTATGCGGATAATCTGCTCGAAAACTACGATGGTTTTGTAAATATGATGAATGGGGTTTATGCATGGGTTAGAGGCGAAAAAGGTCGAACTTATGAACCGGGTGATGATCCGGCAACGGGTGGTATTCCTTTTACCCGTTGTTCTATCTGGAACTTAGGAACCGATAATGCTTTTATGAATAACGGGGTAGGTGAAGAAATTTTCCTCAATTGGCCTACAAATATCAATTCAGGAATGAATGTATTCAAGTTTGATTTCGATTGGTTGTATACTATCGTCAATTCCTGTAATATGGTTATCGACCGTGCCGAAAATCCAAAAGTAAACTGGAAAGGTGTAGATCCTGTCGACAATGAAAGGAAAAAAAATTATATTGTTGGTCAGGCCAGAGTGATTCGCGCCTGGGCTTACCGGCATCTGACTTATACCTGGGGGGATGTTCCCTTGAGTTTGAAAGAAATAAGCGGAGCAACATATCGTAACGATTGGGAAAGAACGCCGGTTGCCGATGTCAGAGCTCAAATGGTGCTGGATTTACAATTTGGAGTCGATCATTTACCTTTGCGCGATGCCAATCAGGGTGTAGTAAACGGAGCTTTTGCGAGTCATTATTTAGCTGAAACCTATTTAGCTATGGGAGAATATCTGAAAGCTGAAACTGCGGCAAAAGTGTTGTGTGAAGGTACAGATTATCAGTTGATGACTCAACGTTTTGGAACTTATGCAAGCAATCCCGGAGTGCCATTTATGGATGTTTTTCAGAATCCGTTTTATAAAGATGGCAATAAAGAAGTGTTGTTTATATTGCTGAATATCGAACCGGAGAAAGTTGCCTACGGCTCTCAACCAGCCAGTTATTTGCGGAATATGTGGCAAACTTATTACAGCAAAGATGCAGTAATTAAAAATCTCAATCTCGATATTTTCCATACCAATAACGGAGGAAAAGGAGCCGGAAGATATTCAATCACAGCCCCGGCATTAACCTGGTACGAAACTCTGGATGACCGGAATTCTGTTTATGCCATCAAAAAAACCCTGGATATGCCTGATGCAACCGGGAAACTGGTTGCTGTTCGCACCACAACAACTACACATACTATAACAGCAGGAAAATATGACCTGGATAACTATTTATGGCCTTCCACCCGTAAATGGGAATGGGTGAACCCACTGCCGGCACAAGCAAGCAGTTCGGATCAGTTTAATAGCATTATCTATTTAAGAGTAGCTGATACCTATCTTGTTTTGGCAGAAGCCTTGTTCATGCAGAATAAATTTGACGAAGCAGCCATCTGGATAAATAAAGTCAGAGCAAGATCGCATGCCACAGCAATTAGTGGAACTGATGTTACGATCGACTATATTTTAGATGAGCGTTCCAGAGAATTAGTCACGGAAGAACATCGAAGATATGCGCTGATTCGAACCGGAAAATTAGTGGAAAGAGTTCAAAAGTTTAACGATTTTGCAGGACCCACTATTGCAACTTCACCGGCGTTATTTCCAATACCACAATCGGTAATTGATGCAAATACTGGACAGAAAATGCTACAAAACCCGGGTTATAATTAATTAATTTAATGGTATGAATAAATTATTTAAGGGCTTATTTTTTCAGGTTATTGTTGCAATACTAATCGGTGTTTTGCTTGGGTATTTTTATCCTTCATTTGCGGTACAGTTAAAACCTCTCGGTGTTGGATTTATCAAACTGGTAAAAATGATGATTGGCCCGGTTATTTTTTGTACCATTGTAACCGGTATTGCCGGGATGCAGGATGCCAAAAAGGTAGGAAGGGTTGGCATCAAGGCACTGATATATTTTGAAATTGTTTCAACTGTAGCATTGATTATTGGACTGATTGTAGTTAATATTCTGAAACCCGGGGTAGGAATGAATGTCAATCCTGCATCGCTTGACCCAAAAGCTGTCGAATCGTATCTTTCAAGTAGCAAAAGCATGAATGTTCAGGATTTTGTGATGCATATCATTCCGGATAATATTGTCAATGCTTTATCGAATGGAGATTTACTTCAAATATTATTATTCTCAGTTTTGTTTGGACTTGCACTATCTAAGGTTGCTGACAAAGCAAAACCAGTATATTCGGTGATTAAATCGGCCGAAGTGGGATTTTTTGCCGTGATTAAAATTATTATGCGGGTGGCACCACTTGGAGCATTGGGTGCCATGAGTTTTTCCATCGGAAAATACGGCGTTCAATCTTTACAATCCTTGGGACAATTGTTAATAGCTTTCTATATAACCTGTATTTTGTTTATTATTTTTATATTAGGTGGTATTTTAAAGCTGACGGGATTTAATCTGTTCAAATTATTGAAGTATTTGAAAGAAGAATTATTAATTGTATTTGGAACATCTTCTTCAGAAGCAGCTTTACCCACTTTAATGCAAAAGTTGGAGACACTGGGTTGTTCTGAACCGGTGGTGGGATTAGTCGTACCAACAGGTTATTCCTTTAATCTCGACGGAACATCTATTTATCTGACCATGGCAGCCGTTTTTTTGGCTCAGGCCACGAATACGCCTATGGATATTTCTCATCAAATTGCGTTACTTCTCATTTTATTGCTCACCTCGAAAGGTGATGCAGGTGTAACCGGAAGTGGATTTATTACCTTAGCTGCAGTCCTGCCTTTATCGGGTGGAATTCCGGTTGCAGCTATTACCTTGATACTTGGAATTGACTGGTTTATGAGCGAAGGCAGAGCTTTGACAAATATAATTGGAAATGCAGTGGCAACCATTGTTGTGGCAAAATCGGAGAAAGAAATTGATTTGAAGAAAGCAAAAGAATTAATCGGATAATCATGAGATTTATCAAATATTCATATATTTGCATTTTAATTATTGGTTTCACTGCCTGCAGCGATTTGCAGTATAATAAGGATAAAGCTAAAACAAATTACAATGTCCTGTTTATTGGCAATAGTTTTACTTTTTATAATAGTGGGGTTGATTTCCATCTTCAAAAAATGCTAAATGCTGATAATTCTGCTGATTCTATTAATTACAACATTCAAAAAATAGCTGTAAGTTCTTACACTTTGCAAGATCATTACAGCGATTCGCTGACAATACAGAAAATAAGGAGTGTTAAATGGAATAAGGTTATACTACAAGAACAAAGTACCCGACCAATTACTAATCCGGATTTGTTTTTGCAATATGCCACTAAACTTGATTTCTTAATTAAAAAAGACAGTGCCACAACGTTTCTATATATGACCTGGGCACCCAAAGATACGCCTACAGATATAAATCAACTGGCTTCTGCTTATATTTCAGTAGGTTCTAAGCTAAAATCTAATGTTGTGCCGGTTGGGAAAGTATGGGAATTTGCTGTAAATACCTATCCACAACTAAATTTGTATTTTAGCGATAATAAACATCCTGCATTAACAGGAACATTTTTAATAGCATGTGCTTTTTATAAATCCCTTTTTAATAAAAATCCGGTGGAGAATAGTTATGTTCCCGATGGGCTTACTACTGGCAATGTTATAACTATTAGAAAGGCAGTAAATGATTACATGTCAATTAATTAATCATTATGTAGAATCAACTAAAAAAGAAAGGAAAAAAAATTATGGCAAAATATTAACGTTACGATTCATCAAGCATACGTATTTATTGTTAAAAAATTAATTTCAAATTATTTATTTACAAACATTTAAAATTTAAGTATTATGAAGAAGCTTTATTTATTTCTATTCGTTTTTGCCAGTTGTACGGTTTTCGCCCAAGCACCCTTAGCAACTGAAGATTTTAGTTATACAGCAGGTGATGTCCTAACAGCTCATGGTTGGAATTTAACAGGTACTACTACTACCAATCCAATTATGGTTACCTCTCCGGGTCTGACATTTACTGGTTATGTAGGTTCCAATATCGGTCTTGCCGCCGGAGTGAACAATACAGGCCAGGATGTTAATAAACTTTTTACTGCTCAAACGGTAGCTGGAAGTGTTTACACATCATTTTTAGTAAATTCTACTCTTAATACAGGATTTGGAGGTTATTTTTTTCACTATTATGATCCAACTGCCACTACTGCATTCCGTGCCAGAACATTTATTAAACCGGTAACAGGTAAAATGCAGATTGGCTTTTCTTTCAATGCCTCTTTAGCTCAGGATAGTTTACCAAGTGCTTTATTGAATTTTGGAGAAACCTATTTATTTGTTGTGAAATATACCATTGTTGATGGGGCCGAAAACGACCTTGTAAGCTTGTATGTTTTTAAAGCCGGTGACAATTTTGCAACGGAACCTGCTAAGCCAACTATTGGACCATTAACCGCAACCCATACAACCCCTACAGATCCAGCCACACCTCTTGGACCTGACATAGTACCAACCGGAATATCACTGCGTCAGTTTGAATCAGCTCAGAAAATTACTGTAGATGGATTCCGCGTAAAAAACAAATGGCAATTAGGTGCAGATGATGTTGCCGGAGTTAATGCAATTAAAGCTGACCCAACACAGTTTTATCCAAATCCTGTAAGCAATGGCATCATCAATTTTGCCAATCAATCCAATGAACTTAAACAGGTTGAAATATTTGATATGGTTGGTCGAAAGATATTTGAAAAAAATACTACTTCAAATTCAATGGATGTTAGAACATTAAAGACAGGTGTTTATTCCATAAAGGTACAAGCCAATGATAATACTACTTCTTCAAAGTTAGTAGTGAAATAATAGTTGTTTGCTACTAATTTTTAAATCATTAAAGAGTCTGTTCCAATTTTGGGGCAGACTTTTTTATTCATTCTTCATTTAGGTATAAAGACCCCTTTCTACAATTTCGTTAAGCAACTTTTTTACTGTTTAGCAACAAGAATCTTTATTTCTGAAATGTAATTACAGCTAAAAATGAATTACAGCACAATCATCCAAAAGGTTAAATAACTCAGCATTTGCAATTATTAACGAGAAATTGAAAACTTATATCATGCACATAATCAATGCTATAAATAAATTATTATTTAATTATGTTATACCGACTTTCTGAAAACAGATACAATCTAACAAAATAGACAGTATATTTGAACTGTATTTGTGAGAGTTGATTTTTGGAAACAAAAATAAGTCTCGCAAACAGGTATACGAGACTTTGATTTAAAGATTGTATGCACTTAACTAGTTAGCAACCGCTCCCGAATTCCCGTTCTGAGCGGTTGTTGTTTTGTTTATAGTACTTACTTTACTTAAGGTGGCTTGTTTACGAATTGTTGTACGGGTTTTGGCCTGTGCCATGTAAAACGTAAATATCTCATTTATTTTTTCAGCTAGCACACTGTAATCCAACTCCGGATATTTCAACTGAGCAAGCTCAATTTCCTTAATTAGATTGTGTAATGCATCTTCAGCATTGCTTCTGACATCCGATGTCTGTACTTTTGAACGAACTCGGGAATTCATTCGCTCGGTTTCAATAGTATTGAAACTCTGCTGCAGAACCTTTAATTCGTCAAACGAAGTTTTCAGATTCAATGTTTCAATGGCAGTTTGTGTGACAGTGTCACTCGCTAATGCCAAAAACATTTCTTCCAAAATATCGGTTTGAACGGTCGAATTTACCATAACTATCGGATTCAGATAACGCAGCACAAAAGGACTAATAATATCTAATTGTGGAATGCTATAAACCGTATTCGCCGAATTCAATACCCGTACTTGTGATACTATGGTTCGAATCAACTTCTTACGGTTTTTTCTTTTCTCCGAAAGTTCAGTGGTCATAGGATGTTTGCCCTCAGGTACCTGCATCAACCGCAATTGCGTTTGAGCTTCTACCAGTTTATCGTACACGAACTTAAGGTTCAGTACTTCAGGGTCAAATTGGTCCAATAAACCAACAACTTTATTTACTAACGCGCGAAATTCATTTTTCCATATGCGGGAAAATGAAACTAAGACAATACTAATTTTTTTCATTTTTGTAAAAATTTAAATTGTTTATAAACTTATTTCGCGGATTTGCTTCGTAAAGACATTCCGACAACTACATAGAATAACCTGTTATATTCATTGCTGCCGAAATGTTTAACCTCAATACGTCAAATACCGCTTTTTTTGGATTAACAGCATAGAACATTTTGTTTTATGTGTTAATACGGGAGCAAAAATAAGGAAGATTTTGGAAAGATTCTACTTATTCTTTAAAAAGTTATTGACAATTTAAATTCGGAATTTACGAAAATAAATTTGCTTATAAAAAATGTAAGTGCCAACAATCCAAGGTTCTACAACTTTTTGCTCTTAAATATATAAGACAAAAGCCCACGCCGTTTAGCGTGAGCATTTATCCACAAAAAAGCGTGGACTAACTATCCAATCCTATTACAAACTCTTGAAATTATTTTCAGAATGTGAAGCGTAAAAAAGCCTTCAGGGTGTGTTGTATCATACAGTTGAACCTGTAAAAGCCATGAATCACAGCCGAACGAAAATAAATGAAGCGTACAAAACCCGTGAAACAAGTTGTTTCATTCTTTTGTATGCTTCGAAGGTCTGTGACAGGTTGTGATTTGCATCAATGTAGCGTACATTTACCCGAAATAAGCTGATTTTCAGGTTCATGTACCGTACAAAACACCGAAATATGTTAATATTTAATCCTTTGTATCGTACATTTCTTTGCGACACAGAAGTTTTCAACAATTTGACGCTTACAAAAAGGCGTGAAACGTTAATTCCCGGAGCGAATGTTTTGAAAAATTGGGCAAAACCTACAGAAAAGCCGGATAATTAATAAATTATTTTTTCAAGTCCAAAATAATTGAATTAACGCTTATCGGATAATGTAAAATTTTCTATCTTTGCACAAAACAAAATCTAAAAAAACCAGATAAAATATTTTTCAAACATAGTATTTAAATAGCATTCTGCTATTGTTCGCACGCTCGAAACCTCGTAAATTTCAAATAAAGCGAACTCACAACAGATTCAGTAAGCAAAATGCTCACGCCAACCGGCGTGGGCTTTTGACTTATCGTTGTGAGTAGGCTTACGAGGGCCTCGAGCGTGGATAAGGATTTAGTCCACGCTTTTTTTGTGGACAAAACTTACCTGAATAATGGCTGATAGCGTAAGCTAAAGCCATGAAAAACAATACCAACCAACATTTTAATAACCAGTATAATGAGGGTTTCACTCTGAGTGAAGCCCTCATTTGCATCTACTTAGCTATAAATCTACCAACTAACTTTTCCTAAGTTCTAAACTTTGGAAAAGTTGCAAACTAATTAAAATATAAAAAATGGCAAAAACAGACAACAGCAGCTTTGAACAAAAGCTCTTTAAAGCCGCTGACAAATTACGAAAGAACATTGATGCAGCTGAATACAAACACGTGGTGTTGGGCTTGGTTTTTTTGAAATATATCTCCGAATCGTTTAGCGAACTGTATGATAAACTACTGGCCGATGAATATTCGGACGCCGAAGACAGGGACGAATACATTGGCGAAAATGTATTTTTTGTTCCCAAAGAAGCACGTTGGAGCCACATTCATGCCAATGCCAAACTGCCATCTATCGGACAAACGATAGATGAAGCCATGGAGGCGATTGAAAAAGAGAACAAAGAACTCAAAAATGTATTACCACAGGTGTATGGCAAAGCCAATCTGGATAAAACAGCCTTGGGCGAACTGATTGACCTGATTTCGAATACCGAACTGCAAGCCGAAAACCACAAGTCGAAAGACCTTTTTGGGCGAGTGTATGAATACTTTCTGGGCGAGTTTGCCAATGCCGAAGGCAAAAAGGGCGGACAATTCTACACCCCAAAATCCATTGTAAAACTGATGGTGGAAATGATAGAACCCTACAACGGACGGGTGTACGACCCAGCTTGCGGTAGCGGTGGTATGTTTGTAATGAGCGAGAAATTTGTAACCGAGCACGGACGCAGCATAAAGGACATTACCGTGTACGGACAGGAGAGCAACCAAACCACTTGGAAACTATCCAAAATGAACCTTGCCATCCGCAATATCAACTCCAAGTTTGTGCAGTGGAACACCGAAGGCTCGTTTCTGAAAGACCTGCACCCCGACCTGAAAGCCGACTTTATATTGGCCAATCCACCGTTTAACCAGAGCGACTGGGGCGTGGACTTGCTGCAGGAAGATGGACGCTGGAAACACGGCACACCACCCAGTGGCAACGCCAACTTTGGATGGATGCAACACATGCTCTACCACCTTGCGCCACGCGGGGTGATGGCCACGGTTTTGTCCAACGGTTCGTTGAGTTCCAACACGTCTGGAGAAGGCGATATACGGAAAAATTTAGTGGAAAACGATTTGGTGGAATGCATTGTAGCACTACCCAAACAGCTGTTTTACAATACTGGCATTCCGGCTTGTATCTGGTTTTTGCGACGAGAAAAAAGCAACCACAGCCGGGAAGTATTGTTTATTGATGCTTCAGAGTTAGGGTATATGAAAGACCGTGTACATAGGGATTTGGCAGATGAGGACTTGGATAAGATAGTTTCTACGTATCATAATTGGCGTAATTCCCCTCTTGAGAGGGGTGCCGAAGGCGGGGTGAGTTCTTCCGTAGGCGCAGTGAGTTCTTACCAAAACGAAAAAGGCTTTTGCCACAGTGCCACGCTGGCCGAAATACAAAAACACAACCACGTACTTACTCCGGGACGATACGTGGGCATTGAAGATGTAGAAGATGATGGTATTTTGTTCGAAACCAAAATGGCTGAACTCACTATGACACTGAAACTGCAAATGGACAAAGAAGCGGAACTGAACAATGAGATTGCTATGCAACTTTCTAAAATTGGGTTTGGATTATGAGTACGGTAAATAATATTCCAGAGGGCTGGGTGGAGACGACTTTGAGAGAGTTAGCTCATACAAATCAAAATTGTATAGACAGAAATTA
>JBAWXD010000067.1:0-16636 GCA_037144275.1 Paludibacter sp.
TCCCAAAGAAGCTAAAGCTATAGCAAGATTAGAGGATATGGTTGATTTACCGACTCCACCTTTTCCCGAAGAAACGGCAATTATATTTTTTACATTCGGTAGAATTGCCGTAGGTTTTGGCTTGGGTAAATCCTTTGAGATAACAGATATATTTCCCTTTATTTCGACAGTTTCACCCACATATGTCAAAATAGCTTGTTCTGCGGCTTTCACTACTGATTTAGCAAACGGATCATTTGGTTTTTCAAAAAGAAGTGAAAATGAAACCTTCATTCCATCTACTCGAAGATCCTCTTGTATCATGCCTAATGAAACGATATCATTGCCATTTCCCGGATAACGGACATGTTTCAGGGCTTCTATAATTGCTTGTGGTTGTAAAGTCATTTTTTGAATTAAATTTTATTCTTTTTCGTGATAAGACAAGTTTTGAAATTGCCTCACGCTTTGATAGCGGCGACAATTTCAAAAACGAATTTAAGAATCAAAATGTTTAATTCTCAATGCAATTCCCCAATATTTAACCTATCTAAACTTTAAACCCACCGTAAGATTCAATCCGGTAGTATTTAGGTTGAAACTTGAAACCTGAGTTGATACTGATTGACCTGGAACAATGGTATAGCGTAAATCTGCAGTAATAAATCCCAAAACATCAGCTCCAGCCCCAACCTGCCATGTTAACGTTTGATCTCCGGTAAGTTTATCGCTATTGTCTAATTTAAAACTAAACTGTGGACCTCCCATAATATGAACACTCAGCAACCCAATATCTAATATTCTAAGACCTAACATGATAGGTGCTTTTAAAAAATTCACTCGTATACTATCCGATGTTTTGGTACTTGCATAGTATATTTCGGGTTGCAGATACAATTTCTCTCCAATCTGACAAAGCAAACCGGCCTGATAATTAGCACCTAATTGATTCTTAATTTCATTAACATCAGTAGTGAAATGCGCTAAATCCAAACCAAATTTTGGACCAAACCAAATTTTTGCCTTTGGTTTTTCAACAGGTGTGGTTGTGTCTTCTTGTGCAAATCCAATCAAAGATAGCGATAAAAAGAAAAAGCTAAATAAAATTGATTTTGTTTTCATTGTAGTATAATTTTTATTTATTTATAAATAAGCATCTTAACTAGATAAAAAAACGAGTACTCATTCTGCTGTTAGTAAAAAGTGCTAATTATTGAAATACTGCTTCAAAAATACAATAAAAATTTATTATAATCAAACCCATTAGATTGATTGTATATTATTTCTACCAAAACTCCGGTAAGTGTCATGTTCAATTTCAATATCCGGTTCAATAAAATTGTCTGTATTTTTCAACATAAATTGAATATATTTTATTGATATTCCACGACTTAACCATTGCTGTTCATAATAAGTTTTAATTCCTAAAATCGGGTCTGTCAGTTCAGAGCTATATAAATTATCAGTTGAATAAATTATAGGATAGTGATTGGATTTAACCATTTCGCAGGTATAGCTAAACATAAAATTACTATCGGTTTTCAAGTGAATCAATCCATTCTCTTTCACAAATTGCTGATACAACTTCATGAAATTTGTTGAAGTCAATCGCTTTGTTACTTTTTTCATTTGTGGATCAGGGAAAGTCAACCAAATTTCGCTCACTTCATTGTTTCCAAAGAAATGATGTATCATCTCAATATCTGTACGTACAAAAGCAACATTATTCAATCCTTTTTGAAACGATTCCTTCGCTCCGGTCCACAAACGAGCTCCTTTGATATCAACACCAATGAAATTTTTATCGGGGTAGAATTGCGCCAAACCAAGGCTGTATTCGCCTTTACCACAGCCAAGTTCTAATACTATCGGGTTATTATTTTTAAAAAAAAGTTCATTCCATTTTCCTTTCATCTCAAAGCTCAAGCCTTCGCGTACTGCATGCGATGAAACCTGAAAAACATGGGAAAACCCCTCCATTTCAGCAAACTTTGCCAATTTATTTTTACCCACTCCGAAATAAATTTACAATTTTGAAATTTACAATTTACAATTGAAAGCAAGACACTGCTTTTTACTAGCTGTGAACTTTTAACTGCTTACTGCTTACTAACTTTCTCTACCTGCATTCCGATATCATTTATACCAACTAAAACTGAATCCCGCATCCCGTGGTTAATTGAATAATGATAAATTCCTGCTTTATTGAATCTGACATGCTGCTTATACAACACCGCCATTTGTAGTACCGAACCAATACCTGTTCCTAACCATTTCCCATGATTATCGGCCAGATAACATTCGATTGAATCTTTGGTTTGGATGCTGTCTGGCGTAGTTTTCGACAAGAAAAACCAAAGATTCTGATATGGATATTCGCCTCTGTTTCTGATATTTATATAAACATTATAAAAAGCGGTTGTATCTTTAATCGGGACATCAAAACAATATAAACTGTCTTTATTCCAGCCTCGGGTTGTGATAGATTTGTATTTTAAATAAACATCGTTATGAATACAACTCAGTGAAATCAGCGGGATTAGTATTATTAAATAATATCTATTTTTCATTGTTTTCATTGCCACTGTCGCTTTTCTTAATCGGTTTTTGAAATCTGGGTGCACCTCCCTTATTATCGTTTTGATCTGGTCTGGTCTGTTGCGGGCGATGGTCCGGGCGTCTGTTTTTAGTATTATTAGAAAGTTTTTTATTCGAGTCGAAGCGGGTCAAACTGCCTTCTCCAACACCATTTTCATAATCTACAACGATTGGTTTTGCAATTTCTTCTGAATGATCATCCAAAAACTCAGGCTTAGATCCTTTTCGGTTCATAGCAATAATTTCTTTCGCTCTTTTAGCCGATATAGTAATCAGATTCGCTGCAAAGTTTTGGGATGTAGAATAGGCCAAAAGTCCTTTAAAAACGTCTGTTTTGAAATGATAATAGATATTATCGACCGTTTCAAGTTGAATTTCCTTCGAAGGGAAGTCTTTTATTGCATCCTGATACGAATCCAGCTCAAAATTCATACAACATTTCAGCTTGCCACACTGACCTGCAAGTTTTTGTGGATTAAGTGAAATGTCCTGAATACGAGCAGCACTGGTCGAAACTGAATTAAAATTCGTCATCCAACCGGAGCAACATAATTCTCTACCACAGGGTCCTATACCACCAATTCTTCCAGCTTCCTGACGCGCTCCAATTTGCTTCATTTCGATTCGAATTCGAAACGTTTCAGCAAAAACCTTTATCAACTGACGAAAGTCAACCCGCTCATCAGCAATATAATAGAAAATAGCTTTATTGCCATCACCCTGAAATTCCACATCGCCGATTTTCATATTCAGTTGCAAATTTTCCGCAATCTGACGCGCTTTAATCATGGTTTCGTGCTCCTTAGCTTTTGCTTCCTGAAATTTTTCTAAATCGGTTTCCTTGGCTTTGCGATATACACGCCGTACATCCACTTTTTCAGGATGAACATTGTATTTTTTCATTTGAAGTAAGACCAACCGACCAACTAAGGTCACCTCACCAATATCATGTCCGGGCGAAGATTCTACGGCTATAACATCGCCTTTTTCAAGCGGAATTTTAGTACTGTTCAGGTAATATCCCTTGCGGGTATTCTTAAATTGAACTTCGACGAAATCTGTTTCGTTCTGAGTTTCAGGCAAATCGCACATCCAGTCGAAGGTGCTGAGTTTTTGCGTAGAGTTGCGGTTACAGCCTTTTTTATTCATGCAGCAACCACCATTATTTAGTTTATAATCCATTGTTTTTTAATTGTTTTTTGTTCATTACTTTCACGTTATTTACTTCGTGATATTTACTCACTTCGTTAGTAATATTTACTTAGTAATATTTGTTCGCTTCGCTCACGTTATTTACTCACTTCGTTCGTGATATTAATTGCTAAACTAATAACGCCCGAAGGGCAAATATCACACGCAGTGTAAATATCGCCGAAGGCAAGTATAAGCGCAGCTAATAAAGCCAGTAGGTCAAATTATCTTTTAAGTAGCATGATTACCTTCAACACAAGGTCGAAGAAAACCATTTTTGCATTTACATTTTGTTCTATTTGTCGTTCGGCTAAAGCAAATTCGCTCATCAGATCCTCCACATTGCGTTCATTGATAAATGGCGAGAATTTATGCGAAAAATCCGCTTCAGTCGTTGTTAGATAATTCAAATCAGGCTCTTGTATATTCCTGATAAAATTCTCACGCGTCATTCGCTGGGCATAAATCAAAAAGTTCTTCTGCCTTTCGCGTCCAATACTTGCAGCAGCCATATCATCCGACCATTTTCGCAGCGTTTTCAGCGAAGCATGGTCTTTTTTGTTGCCAACCTGCCAGGCTAAACGCATAATCATCACAAAACGGTCAAAATTCTGTTTGTTTTCATCACTTTCGCTCAAAACAGACAGTGCATTCAAATAACTTCCATTGCCAATATGAGCTGCAAAAGCAGCATCATCAGGCTCTATATCTAAATCATCATTTCGAAGCAAAGCCCGTGATATTTCATTCTCACTTAGACGCGGCACATGTACATGCTGTGTTCTCGATAAAATGGTACTAATCAATTGATCGGGTTCGTTTGAAACCATCAGAAAAACTGTTTTTTCAGGTGGTTCTTCCAATATTTTCAATAATTTGTTGGCGCAGGTTTCATGCATTTTCTCCGGCAACCAAATAATCATAATTTTGTATTCAGCCTCGTAAGTTTTCAAGCTCAGTTTACGAATAATTTCCTCACTTTCATTTGAATAAATCAAACCCTGTTTAGCATCTTCTGAAATCTCCGCATACCACTCGTTGACATTGAAGTACTTTCTGTCAAGCACCATTTTCCGAAATTCGGAAATATAATCATCGCAAACCACCGACTGTTTTCCGGTTGGTTTTATTATCGGAAAAACAAAATGCAAATCGGGATGAGCCATTTTTTTGTACTTCATGCAGGAAGGACAAACGCCACACGAATCAGTTTCAGTACGGTTTTCACAACAGATATATTGAGCATACGCAACAGCCAAAAGAAGCTTCCCAATACCCTCAACACCCCGTAAAAGTTGTGCGTGAGGTATTCGTTGCTCAGTCACGGTGTGTATAAACCGTTTCTTAATTTCTTGTTGACCAATAATTTCCGAAAATAACACCCTAAATCGTTGTTGGTTAATTACAGCTTAGCACTCGGTACTTACTGTTTGTCGCTTACTGTTTGCCGCTACTTTGTAACGTGCAAATATACAAAAAAGTAAGGAAAATGAGAAATAGCGAGAATTGACTACAAATAATTGACTAATTATACTTTTCATTTATCCTGCAAAATGAGCTTTCTGCATCATAAAATCGTATTTCTGTTTAATATGAACCTTTGATTAATCGTTTTTTATTATCTTTGTCGTTACGTTAAAAAACAAAATATGAAAACGCTGCAACCCAAAGCCGTATGGCATTTTTTCCATGAAATTACCCAAATTCCACGTCCTTCAAAAAAAGAAGAACAGATAATAAACTATTTAAAGTCATTTGGAGAAAAATATAAACTAAACACTAAAACTGATAAGGCAGGCAATGTGCTGATTTGCAAACCCGCATCCAAAGGTTACGAGAACAATAAGACCACTATCTTGCAAGCTCATATCGATATGGTATGCGAGAAAAACAGCGATACTATTTTCAATTTCGATACTGACCCGATACAAACCTATATTGAAGATGATTGGGTGAAAGCCCGTGGCACTACGCTTGGTGGCGATAATGGCATAGGTATGGCTATGATGCTGGCTTTATTGGCTTCCAATGATTTACAGCATCCCGCATTGGAATGCTTATTCACAGTGGATGAAGAAACGGGACTAACCGGAGCTTTTGCACTGAAACAAAATTTTCTGAGTGGCGAAGTACTGATCAATCTCGATTCGGAAGACGATGGTGAGGTATTTGTAGGTTGCGCCGGTGGAATTGATACGACTGCAACGTTGACTTACCAACCTGAGAAAACACCTGATAATTATTTTGCCTTCTCAGTTTCAGTAAAAGGACTGTCGGGAGGTCATTCGGGCGACGACATTGAGAAAGGCCGTGGCAATGCAAATAAGATTCTGAACCGCTTTTTGTGGACACTGAATAAACAAATGGATGTACGGTTGGCAAGCTTTGATGGAGGAAATCTGCGAAATGCGATTGCCCGTGAAGCACTAGCAGTTGCCTGTGTTCCATGGTCGGAAAAAGAAAATGTGCGCGTGCTTTTCAATCATTTTATTCATGATCTGGAAATTGAAATAAATGATGTGGAGCCTAAAATGCTGCTTTCGTTGGAGTCAGAAACCACACCGGAAATGGTTATGGATAAAAAAACATCGGCTGCTTTGCTGAATGTGCTTTATGCCTGTGCACATGGTGTCATTGCGATGAGTAGGGATATGAAAAATCTGGTAGAAACGTCAACGAACCTGGCTTCTGTAAAAATGAAAGAGGGGAATACCATTCTTATTACCACTAGTCAACGCAGCTCAGTTGAATCATCAAAATACGACATTATGCAGCAGGTGGAAGCTGTTTTTGCTTTAGCCGGTGCTGTTGTAACTCACGGAGATGGTTACCCGGGTTGGAAACCAAACCTGAAATCGGACATTTTGAAAATCGCACAGGTAAGTTACCAAAAATTATTTGGAGAAGAACCCCAGATTCGTGCCATTCATGCCGGACTTGAATGTGGTCTGTTTTTGGAAAAATATCCATTTCTGGACATGATTTCCATTGGTCCGCAAATGTATGGAGTTCACTCACCCGACGAGCGGCTCAGTATCAGTTCGACCGAAAAATGTTGGAAATGGCTTGTAGAGATATTAGCTTCACGTTATTAGCTTCGCTGATAGTTGCCTTCGGCGATTTTTCACTGCGTGTAATATTTACACTCCGTGTGATATTTGCCTTCGGCGATATTAGCTTCGCTGACATTTGCCCTTCGGGCGTTAATAACGTGAACGAAGTGAGCAAATAACATGAACGAAGCGAACAAATAACTTGAGCAAAGTGAAAAATAATAAACGCAAAATAATCAACGATCCGGTTTTTGGATTTATCAATATCCCGAATGATTTCTTGTATGATATTATTCAGCATCCTTACTTTCAGCGGCTGAATCGCATCAAACAATTGGGCTTGGCATCGTTCGTTTATCCAGGCGCACAACACACCCGCATGCAACATTCTCTGGGTGCAATGCATCTTATGGGTGAAGCCATCACTCAATTAATACAGGAAGGAAACGACATCAGCCCCCGGGAAGCCGAAGCCGCTCGTGCGTGTATCTTATTACACGATATTGGTCATGGTCCATTTTCACATACCCTTGAAAACAGTTTGGTAAGTGGAGTGAGCCATGAAGAAATTTCGTTGATAATGATGCAACAAATTAATCATGAAATGGATGGGAAGTTGGACATGGCCATGGAAATTTTTACGAATGTTTATCCGAAAAAATTCCTTCACCAACTAGTTGCAAGTCAGCTGGATATGGATCGACTTGATTATTTAAGCCGTGATAGTTTCTATTCCGGGGTAAGTGAGGGAATAATCGGTGCTGCACGGATTATTAAGATGTTGAATATTCACAATGACCAATTGGTGGTTGAAGCCAAAGGCATTTACTCAATCGAGAAATTTCTGGTGGCACGTCGTCTGATGTACTGGCAGGTTTATCTGCATAAAACCTCAGTGGCTGCAGAAAAAATGTTGATGAATATTTTGAAACGGGCTAAAGACTTGGCAAATAGAAAAATAGAACTTTTCTCATCGCCTGCGCTGCATTATTTTCTATATAACGAGATAAACAAATCAAATTTCACGGATTCTGAACAGGGTCTTGAAAATTTTGCTCTGCTCGACGATTCTGATATTGTTTGTGCTATTAAAGTATGGTCATCACATACGGACATTGTACTTTCTACTTTATCAAAGGCTTTTACCGATAGAAGATTATTTAAAGTGGAAATAAGCCCCGAACCAATTAATAAAGAGAAAAAGGAAAATCAACTCAGGCAATATGTAGATTATTTCGGCGTTGATTTAAAGGAAGCTGCCTTTTTTATGGGCGAAGAAATTGTAAGTACTGATACCTACAGCCCTGAGGATGATAATATCAATATTTTGTACAAAGACGGAACTGTAAAGGATATTGCTGATGCTTCAGACATGTTGAATATCACTGTTTTGACAAAGAAAGTCGAAAAATATTATTATTGTTATTTCAAAATTATGGATTCTATAACAAATAAAGTTTAATATTCTATACATAGCTAATAAGGACTTGTTTTTCGTTATACTTTTGCCTGCTTTATGGTTAATTGAAAATAGTTTAGTACTTTTGCAACCAAATTTTTTTATATGGAGTTTACAGCTCAACAGATTGCTGATTTTTTAAAAGGTGAGATTCAAGGTAATCCTTCAGCTAAAGTAAGTGACTTCTCTAAAATAGAGGAAGGGAAACCCGGTACATTAAGTTTTCTGTCAAATCCGAAATACAGTCAGTATATCTATGAAAGTCAGGCAAGTATAATCCTTGTGAACAAAGATTTTCAGCCGGAAAAAACCATTTTGGCAACCATTATTCGAGTGACTGATGCCTATCAATCTTTAGCACTCTTGTTGTCATTAGTAGAACAATCCAAACCTAAAAAAACAGGAATATCAACACTTGCATTTATTTCGGATTCAGCAGAAATCGCCGAAAATGCCTATATAGCTCCTTTCGTGTATGTTGGCGAAAAAGTTACAATTGGTAAGAATACCCGTATTTACGCAAATTGTAGTATCGAAGACGGTGCTAAAATCGGAGAATCCTCAACATTATACTCAGGCGTGAAAGTCTATAACGACTGTGTTATAGGAAATAATTGTATTCTTCATTCAGGCGCTGTGATTGGTTCGGATGGATTTGGGTTTGCACCGACTGAAGATGGAACTTACAAAAAAATAGCACAAATGGGTAATGCTGTTTTGGAGGACAATGTTGAAATAGGAGCTAATTCAATTGTTGATCGGGCCACACTCGGTAGTACAATCATTCGCAAAGGAGTTAAAATTGATAATCTTGTACAAATTGCCCACAATGTTGAAGTTGGCGAAAACACTGTGATTGCTGCACAAACAGGCATTTCGGGATCAACTAAACTGGGAAAACAGTGTATACTTGCAGGTCAGGTTGGACTAGCCGGTCACATTCATATAGCAGATGGCACTATTTTTGGTGCACAAGCAGGTGTGGCAAATTCGGTTAAAATACCGAATCAAACTTTACAAGGTTCACCGGCTATATCGTTGATGAACTTTCATAAATCGGCTATCGTTCATAAAAATTTACCGGAACTTCAGAGGCTGGTTTATTCCATGCAAAAAAGAATCGATGAATTAGAAAAGAAGCTTAATTAGTAATATCTTATAATTTGAACAAGTTAGCTGTAATAATTTCACAGATGGCTTGTAACTAACAAAAGAATGTCGAAACAAAACACTATTAGACAAACCTTTACACTTTCAGGAAAAGGTTTACATTCCGGACTGGAAATCAATCTTTCATTTTTACCTGCTCCCGAAAATCACGGAATTAAAATCAAACGCATTGATTTGGAAGGACAACCACAAATGGATGCCGTGGCTGAATACGTAACCGAAACTACCCGTGGAACAGTCCTGAAAAAAGGTGATGTACAAGTTAGTACGATTGAACATGTTTTGTCAGCATTGTATGCATTGGGAGTCGACAATTGTATGTTGGAAGTGGATGCTCCCGAATTTCCAATCCTTGACGGTAGTGCTAAATTTATTGTTGAAGGCATACAAAATGCCGGAATTGAAGAACAGACTGCCGATAAAGACTATTATATTGTTCGTAAAAAAATAGAATACAGCATTCCTGAAACCGGAGCAAAGATTACAATTCTGCCGGATGATACATTTAGTGTAGATGTTCATATAGGATTCAATTCCACTGTATTAAGTAATCAGTTTGCAAGTCTTTCGTCATTGGATAATTATGTTGAACAAATTTCGAGTGCACGCACTTTTGTATTTGTTCACGAAATTGAGCCACTGATAAAAATGAATCTGATTAAAGGTGGAGACCTGAAAAATGCCATAGTTATATACGATAAACAGGTTCCGCAGGATGTTTTTGATAATTTGGCTGATTTAATGCACCAACCACATTTAGATGCCGGGAAATTAGGCTATCTGAATGGCGGAATTCACTTTGCAAACGAACCCGCATCGCATAAATTATTGGATGTTATTGGCGATTTGGCTTTAATTGGCAAACCTTTACGTGGAAAAGTAATTGCCACCTTTCCGGGACATAAAATCAACACTGATGTAGCTAAACTGATTCGGAAAGAACTTAAGAAACAGGAACTTCAGGCACCGGTTTACGACGATACCATTGCTCCGATTTTAGATGTTAATGCTATTCGGAAATTGCTTCCCCATCGCTGGCCATTTTTGATGGTTGACAAAATCATTGAAATGCGGGAGAAAGTTATTGTAGGTGTAAAAAATGTAACGGTGAACGAAACATTTTTTATGGGACATTTCCCCGACGAGCCAGTTATGCCTGGCGTTCTGTTGGTTGAAGCAATGGCACAAACCGGCGGTTTACTTGTGTTAAATTCCGTTGAAGAACCTGAACGATATTCCACCTATTTTTTGAAAATTGACAACGTAAAATTTCGTCAGAAAGTAGTACCCGGTGACACCGTTATTTTTCACCTTGAAATGACAGAACCAATGCGTCGTGGTTGCGCCATAATGAAAGGTACAGCTTTTGTTGGAGGAAAAATTGTTACCGAAGCCGAGTTCATGGCACAAATTGTAAAAAATAAATAAGAATGAAACAACCATTAGCTTATATTCACCCTGACGCTAAAATTGCATCAACCGTAGTAATAGAACCGTTTGTAACTATTGATAAAAATGTAGTTATCGGCGACGGAACTCAAATTGGTTCAAATGTAACCATCATGGAAGGTGTGAGAATTGGCAAGAATTGCCGTATCTTCCCCGGTGCTGTTATTGGTGCCATTCCACAGGATTTGAAATTCAAAGGAGAAGATTCGCTTGTAATTATTGGCGATAATACTACTATACGTGAATATGTTACAATCAACAGGGGAACTGCTGCTAAAGGAAAAACGGTCGTTGGCAACAATTGCCTGATTATGGCTTATTGCCATGTAGCCCATGATTGTATTGTTGGGAATGATGTTATTATGGCAAATGCAACACAACTTGCAGGTGAAGTAGAAATAAATGATTTTGCCATTTTAGGAGGAGGTTGTTTAGTCCATCAATTTACCCGAATTGGTTCGCACGTAATGGTACAGGGCGGTTCGAAGATTGGAAAAGATGTACCACCCTTTATTACGGCTGGTCGGGAACCACTTTCGTATGCCGGTATCAATTCAATCGGACTTCGTCGTCGAGGTTATACAAATGAGCAAATACGCGACATTCAGGATGTTTATCGCTATATTTATCTTTCCGGGATGAATACTTCACACGCCATTGAGCGCATACAAGCAGAACTCCCTGCAACAAAAGAACGGGATGAAATTCTGCTATTTATCAAAAACTCACCACGCGGAATTATCAAAGGATACTTTGAATAAATACTAGAATAGCAAGCAGTAAGCGGTAAGCAGTAAGAGTTGAAGAAATCAGTTTTTTTTACTTACCGCTTACCGCTTACTGTTTACCGCTAAAAAAATAAAACTTATGGAAACAATAAACGAAGAAACAGCAAAAAAAAGTTTGAATTTTATTGAGGCTTTTGTTGAGCAAGATTTGAAAGATTCTAAAAATGATGGACGAATTCAGACTCGATTCCCACCAGAACCTAATGGATATCTTCATATCGGTCACGCTAAGGCTATTTGCCTTGACTTTGGCATTGCCCGTAATTACGGTGGCATTTGTAATCTACGTTTTGACGACACAAATCCGGTAAAAGAGGATGTGGAATATGTAGATTCCATTCAGGAAGATATTCAATGGCTAGGTTATAACTGGGAAAATATTTATTATGCTTCCGATTATTTTCAACAACTTTGGGATTTGGCCATCGAACTTATTAAACAGGGAAAAGCCTATATCGACGAACAATCGGCTGAAATCATTGCCAAACAAAAAGGGACTCCAACTGTTCCCGGCACTGAAAGTCCTTACCGCAACCGACCGATAGCCGAAAATCTGGAGCTATTTCAGAAAATGAACACTGGAGAAATTCCGGAAGGCGCTATGGTTCTGCGTGCCAAAATAGATATGGCCTCATCCAATATGCATTTCCGTGATCCTTTGATGTACCGTGTAATCAATTCACACCCTCATCACCGCACCGGTTGGACATGGAAAGCGTACCCAATGTACGATTATGCCCACGGTCAATCTGATTATTTTGAAGGCGTAACTCACTCGCTTTGTACCCTCGAATTTGAAGTCCACAGACCATTATACGATTGGTTTATCGACCAGTTTAAAGATTCGGATTATCGCCCACGACAAATAGAATTCAACCGCCTGAACCTGACTTATACGGTTATGAGCAAGCGTAAAATGCTTCAACTGGTTCAGGAAGGATTGGTAAGCGGTTGGGATGACCCACGCATGCCGACTATCTGCGGTTTGCGTCGTCGGGGTTACTCACCCGAAGCAATTCACAGTTTTATTGATAAAATTGGCTATACCAAGTTCGAAGCTCAAAATGATATCGGATTATTGGAATACTCTGTTCGTGAAAGTTTGAATAAAACAGCTACCCGTGTCAATGCAGTTCTTGATCCCGTAAAATTGATTATTACCAACTATCCCGAAGGGCAAGTGGAAATGATGGAAACCGTAAATAATCCAGAAGATGAATCAGCCGGAACACGTGAGATTGCATTTTCACGAGCGCTTTACGTTGAACGTGATGATTTTATGGAAGAAGCTCCGAAGAAGTTCTTCCGCATGACTCCCGGTCAGGAAGTTCGTCTGAAAAGTGCTTATATAGTAAAATGTACCGGTTGTAAAAAAGATGAAGATGGTAATATCGTTGAAATTTATGCAGAGTACGATTCGCAAACCAAAAGTGGAATGCCGGAGTCGAGTCGCAAAGTAAAAGGAACGCTTCACTGGGTATCGGCAGCACATTGTCTGAATGCCGAAGTACGGTTGTACGACCGGTTGTTCAGCGTTGAAAATCCTTCAGCCGACGAACGTGATTTCCGCGATTTACTAAACCCTGATTCACTGAAAGTGCTGACGAATTGTAAAGTGGAAGCTTCATTGAAAACCGGCAACCCACTGGATCATTTTCAGTTCCAACGGATTGGATATTTTAATGTAGATCCGGAATCAACTGCCGATAAACTGGTTTTCAACCGCACCGTTTCGCTCAAAGATAGTTGGGCAAAAGAACAAAGCAGATAATATATCAATTACTAATTGATTCATCCAATAAAACAAAAGCCGTTATAGAAAAAAATCTACAATGGCTTTTATTGTTTTAAATCGGGGTAATACTCTTTATACATTAATTATTTCTTCAAAGCCGCTTCCACCCGATTAGTCAATTCAACAAAAGCCGCCACGTCGAGCCGTTCCGGACGCAAATCGAAAAGAGAATCGGCAAACATTGGATTTCCTTTCTCCACCAATGGCAGCAACGAATTCCGTAAAGTTTTCCGCCGTTGATTAAACGCAGTTTTCACCACCGATTTGAATAATTGTTCGTTGCAATCTATTTTTGAAACATCGTTTCGAGTAAACCGAATCACAGCAGATTTTACCTTGGGCGGTGGGTCAAAAACATGTTCGTGAACTGTGAAAAGATATTCAATTTTGTAGTAAGCCTGCATTAAAACACTCAAAATTCCATAAGTTTTACTTCCGGCAGGTGCAGCAATGCGTTCAGCCACTTCCTTTTGAATCATACCTGCTAAACAGGGAATTGAATCTTTGTTATCCAGCATTTTAAAGAAAATCTGACTCGAAATATTGTACGGAAAGTTTCCAATAACAAAGAATTTATCCGGAAAAATGGTTTTTAAATCCAATTTCAGAAAATCACCTTCAATCACCCTAAGTTGAGGAAAATGCTGCTGCAAATAGTCTACCGATTCGCTATCTACTTCTACAGCTTTTAGATCAATCAAAGGATTTTGTAATAGAAACTGAGTAAGAACACCCATTCCAGGTCCTATTTCGAGGACGGAAGTGAGTTCATCGATAGGAAGACTTTCCGCAATTCGGCGGGCAATGTCCATATCTTTCAGGAAATGTTGACCGAGGTATTTTTTGGCTCTGACTTGTGACATTAGTTGGATTTTGTATCTTTGTAAGCTAAAATTTACAGACTGGCAAAAGTAACAAAAATAGTTCGTTTACTATACTTTAATGGGTAGTTTGTCCGTTATATTGGCACACAAAAAATGATAATGAAGAAATTATTTGAAATCATGGGAAGCTGGATTGGGGAATGTATTGATTTCTTCTATCCTCCTTTCCGTAAGTATATGAGCATTCAGTTTTTCCGGTACGGAGTTTCGGGTGTTGCCAATATGATCTTCGATTGGGTTTTATACTTTGTCATATACCATTTTGTATTGCGTCAGCAAATGTTATACCTTGGTTTTGTGACCTTTGGTTCACATATCGCGGCATTATTTCTTACTTTTCCGGTTACCCTTGTATCGGGTTTTCTACTTCAAAAGTATGTCACCTTTACCTCTTCAGAATTAAAAGGCAGGGTTCAGTTGGTTCGTTACTCCCTGGTAGTATTAGCAAATTTGCTTCTCAATTACTTGGGATTGAAAATTTTTGTAGAATTTTTTGGCTTCTTCCCCACTCCATCCAAAATGATTGTGACTATTTTCACTACCATGTTCAGCTATTTTTCTCAGAAAAAATTTACATTCAAACCTCAGAATCCTCCATCTAAGGCATAAAAAATGGTAGACGCACATTCATCTTTTGCTCATAGAAAAGACTCAAAATCTCAGTTTCTGAAAATTCCTATTAAGCTTTGGGGTTATATTTTCATAATAGCAGCTTACTCCTTTTTGGCTTATAAGCTCATCACCTTCAATCAATACGCTGAATTTTTGAATCAATGGAAACAAATGCCTCTGTCTCAATTTTGGTGGCTGGCAGCTGTATTTTTATTTTTACCATTTAACTGGCTCATCGAATCGCTTAAGTGGAAAATGATGACTATTCACATTCAAAAACTCAGCTTGAAATTTTCGATAAAGGCTGTGTTAGCAGGAATTTCAACCGGATTTTTTACGCCAAACCGAGTAGGTGAGATGGTGGGACGTATCCTTTTTTTGAAACCTGAAAACCGAAAGTCAGGCGTAACACTCAGTCTTGTAAATAGTATCACTCAAAATATTATCATGACTTTTTGCGGAATTCCGGCCTGTATCGTATTTTTCAGTGTTACTTCCGGAAAAATGAAATTTAATTTAAACCTTTACTTGTTGATGGTAGGTTTATTTTTGATTGGATTATGCTTTCTCTATTTCTTCTTACCAAAACTTAGCAAGCTACTAAAAAAAAGCCGTCTGGCACCTAAAATTAAAGAATTCAGCGACTGTCTGTCAGCTTTCAGTTTTTCGGAATTAATACGGATTATGCTTATTTCGCTGTTCCGTTATGTTGTTTTTTGCATTCAATTCTCGTTTATGCTTCGATTTTTCGGGGTAGAATTAAGCAGCTGGCAAATGTTGATTTCTATACCAACCACCTATTTATTTGTGACATTTACGCCTTCTTTCGCCTTTTCTGAAGTCGCAGTACGAGGTTCATTAGCAGTTTTGATTATTGGAACATTTTCTAATCAAACGGTTGGTGTTGCCTTAGCAGGAATGTGCATTTGGTTAGTGAATTTTGTAATACCAATGCTGGTTGGGTCAGTAGTAATGTTGTTTAATAAACAAGAGGATTGATTATACCGATGCTAGATACAATATAGCCCAATCACGACTTCGTCTCATTATTCTATTTATTAGTTCCGATAAAATCAGAATTTTCGTTTTCCTACAGTTGGTATTATTTGTAAAAAACCGGTATGATAAAAGGGTTTATTACCCATTTTCGTGAAATTACATCAAATTCACGTTCAGTACCAACCATAACTCCCCACTTGTCAGTCACTTTAAACTCGAATGAACCACCGTAATTGCTTTGCGGATACATGGATGACATTAGTTGCATCATACTCGTATTAGTCATTGGGGTATATTGACCGAAAAAATTAAGGCTAACTCTATCATTCAAAATAAGTTTTAAATTTCCATTAACCCCGGCACTGTTATAAAAATTATTGTAAATATTGAATTTTGCAGCATAAACTCCTCCGGAGAGAATTCCGAAATCAGCTATTTTCTGATTGTAACTCGCTCCAACAATATACAATCCCCCCATTCCGTAATAATTTGATGAAGTTCTGAATGTATTTAACCAACTGTTATTGCTAAAAAAATACTGATTATGCAGATTATCATACAGATTTGGGGGAGGCGAAAAATTAGTATTAATACTTGAAATTTTAAATGTAGATTTTTGCAACGCAAAACCATAAAACTCATTCTGATATAACCGATTC
>JBAWXD010000068.1:0-16582 GCA_037144275.1 Paludibacter sp.
AAGCATATGAATCCATGCATCGTTTGGTTCACGACGAAAATGCACCCAATCGCCAACGACAAAAGTATGGCCACTTTGAACCGTTACTGATTTAGTTCCAACAGGAACAAACGCATCAGTCACTTGTTTTTGAGTAGATGTTAAGTCAGTCTTACCTGATGCTCCAACAATATGTATTAAATCGTATTGAACTATTCCTGTTGCCTTAAATATGGTAGTTTGTCCTTCGCCACGCAACACAATACCACTGGCTGTAACGTTTATGGTAGAACTCATTTCATACGTTCCTGCTTTGAAAAGGATAGCACCGCGAATTCCATTCACAAGCGGCATAGCTGCAACTTCATTAATGGCTGCCTGAACATTGGCCACATTATCACCAACGACAGCCGTAACTATTTTTAGCACTGGCACAACCGGAATTGGCTTTTCGGAATTTTGATACCCAACGCCACTAAAGTCGGGGATTACGGTTCCTTTTGAATCCGGTTTATAAGTCAACTTACCATTGGAATCAATAGAAACTAAGGTAGTAGTTTGACTTTGAACCAATTGAAATCCAATGAGTAAAAGCAGAAAAATGATTATTTTCGTTTGTTTTTTCATGTTTTTTATTTTTCCCATGGCCAGGGTAACGCTTTGGTACGTAAGGCTTCATTTTTCCAGATTTCCGACATTTCCTTTACTTTTTCAGGATATTTTGAAGCCAGATTATTCATTTCCGACGGATCTTGTTCTAAATTGAACAATTCCCATGCATTTTCATCGACTTTAGTAAATTTCTTTGGCGATTTTGTTTTGGCAACCAGTTTCCAGTTTCCCATGCGCAAAGCACGATTTGCCTGATGTTCCCAAAAAACAAGTTTCCTGTCAACAGTTTTATTTTTGAATGTTGGAGTCAGACTGATTCCTTCCAGCGGTTGGATTTCTTCTCCATTCATCGTTGCCGGATAGTTAGTTCCGGTAATTTCGAGAACCGTCGGGAGAATATCGATCAAATGCGAAACCTGACGGGTGATTGCTCCTTTATTTTTAATGCCTTGCGGCCAATTGATAATCAGCGGCGAAGCAATTCCGCCTTGATGAACATATTGCTTGTAGAGGCGGAATGGCGTGTTACTCACATTTGCCCACTCGGGACCGTAAGCCATCCACGTATCAGCAGGTCCGGCCATAACACCACGACCGCTGCGAACAAATTTTCCGTCGCGCGTGTATTCCGGTTTTTTGCTCATTTGAATATAATTTGCCGGAAGTGGTTTCAATATTTTTTGCTCATCAGTCAACGGAACGGTTGGTTTGTCGGAACCTTCTAGTTCGGCACAACCGCCATTATCGTGCATATAAAAAATGATTGTATTTTCCAATTCGCCTTTTTCTTTTAATGCCGCAATAATTTTTCCGACCCCCTGATCCATAGCATCAACCATGGCAGCATAGGTTTCCATGCGTCGTTCCTGAAAAGGTTTCATTGTTTCGTCTTTCCAGGCAGGTATTTCAGGACTTCGGGTTGAAAGCACCGTATTTTTGGGAATAACTCCCAGTTTTTTCTGCTTTTCAAACCTGTTTTCGCGAACCGAATCCCATCCGATATTGTATTTCCCTTTGTATTTATCAATTTCATTTTCAGGAGCTTGCAATGGCCAATGTGCTGCTGTAAAAGCTACATACATGAAAAACGGTTTTTCTTTTGATTGGTTGCGGATATAACTCACTGCTGTATCACCGACAGCATATGTCATGTAGAAATTTTTAGGCGGAGCAATAAAAGTATTGTTGCTCATTAAGGTTCCGGGGTCAAAATAATTATCTGAACCATTCAGAATGCCAAAAAACCGGTCGAAACCACGTTGTATTGGCCAGTTGCTTTTATCGCCGTTTATATCTTCAGTATTTTTACTGAGATGCCATTTGCCGCTCATATAGGTGGAATAACCGGCTGATTTTAAAACCTGTGCCAAGGTTACAGAATTTTTGCTCAAATCGTCGCCATAACCGGGTTCGGAAAAATTATAATTTGACAAAAATCCCATGTTGGCCTCGTGCGGATACAAACCGGTGAGCAAACTTGCTCTTGAACAGCTTGAACGAGCCGTATTGTAAAACTGTGTGAACCGAATGCCACTCATGCCGAGTTTGTCGATATTCGGCGTATTGATCTCCGAACCAAAACAGCCGATATCCGAAAAACCCATATCGTCAGTCAGAATGACGATAATATTTGGTTTTGGGGCTTCCTTTTTGTGAGCATGCAAAGGCAATGCACAAAGTCCGAATCCCGCAATTGCAAGGAAATTTACTGTATGTCCACTTTTATTTTTCATTTCATTTTTTACTCAAATAATATTCATACGGCTTTACAAACTCGCACCCTTCGGAAATCAGAAAATCAATAATTTTCTTAAATTGCTCCAGTTTTTCAGGTGTCCATTGACCGGGATGTCCCTGCAAAATTATATAATCCTGATAGTTGGCTTTAGATTTGTTGTAATTTTCAACAAAAAAATCAAATTCAGGTTTTCCGGTTCCATTTTCCATATTAACCCGGTGATCGAGATACAAAATTCCGTTTGATTGTTTTGGCTTTATACTACTATACATAAAAACCTTGTAATCAGAATTTTCAGTTATTACACTATTCGTCACACTATCACTTGCATTAAAAGGAGTTCCGAATGTGTGCATTTGAATTCCAAGCAATTTTTTAATTTGTTGGTCGGCTTCCTCAAAATGGGATTTTTGATAATCATATCCTGTTCCCTGAAATTCAGGTTTAATATGATCCAAGCCATGATGCCAGATTTCAAAAAGGGCTTCATTTTTTGGGTTTTTGGCTTTCAAATATGGAGTCAACGCAAACAAAACGGAATTATCATTTTTGCTGGCAATTATTCCAAATCCGGCTTTCAATTGTTTCTGAACCAGATAATCCATTACTGGTAAGCATTGACACACGCCATTTTTCACTGAAAGATCGTCCAGTTTTAAAATTATTTTCGGAGCTGAAAAAATCAGTTCCGAAAAGAACACCGAAAATAGTATTATAATTATAAACTTTAGTTTCATTTTAGCTGTTTAAACAAATCATTTTCATTGTTTTAGAAAATTTTCCAACTGAAATACGGCAGAAATAAACACCTTCATTTATCGAATATTTTTTAGAATCAAATGCAATGTTATAAGTTCCGGGCAATTGATTAGCATCCACCAGCTTGCTAATTTCACGTCCATATAAATCAAAAACAAACACTTGTACGTTGACTACATCGTCAATTCTGTAACTTATTGTTGTAGAACCAGTAAATGGATTGGGTGAATTTTGCGAAATTTCAAAATTGGATGGCGATTCATTTCCATAAATCGGATTTAATCCCAAAATGACACTTAAATATCCCGGACCAACATCGGATGAAGACAACGGATGAATGGTTATAGGATCATTTGAAACTTCACCGGCACCAATATCCGGCTGATTGTCAAGCAATTGACCATCCATATCGGCAGTCAGAAAAGTATATTTTAGCGACGAAGCATTTATCAATGGACTGTTGGCTGCTGGTCGGTACAAGCCATCCGATTGCAAAGTCATTAACGGATTTGTTGTGCTGTTTATGCCTACCGGAGTAGGAATTCCCAAACTCTGTCCGTAAATGTAATTCGATGCCCAGGTCACATGTGTTGGAGCATTAATTTGCGTGATTATGGGCGAAACCACAGTTTTAGCGGTAGTATAAATCACATTATTTGCAAAAACAACACTATCAGGTGCCTGAATACTTGATGCATCTCCCTGAATTCCAATGTTTATGTTATATGCACAATTTACAAAAGTGTTATTTGTAACAATAAGATTTTTAATCGGAAAATAAGCAGCCGAAGTTGAGGAGTCTGCAACTGCCCATCCATCTTCGAGCGAAATTGCCGAGCGTGTATCTTTTCCACCCAAATCGGCAAAATAATTATTATAAACCAAATGGTCACGACCATGAACCCGAATTCCTCCTGTGTTTGCTGTGTTATTTCCGAAAAAGAAATTTCCGTAAACCTGCACTCTTCGTCCCTGGCGAATACAAATTGTTCCTTCGTTGTTTACAAAAGTGTTGTACCGAATCAAATTTTCGCAGGATTTATTGGAAACTGTTTCAATTTCGCCATTGCATTTTTCAAATAAATTGTATTCCACTACTGAATTGCAATTGAATAGTGAATACGTTCCTGAACCTAATTTTACAGTTTCGCCGCCATTCACGCCCAGGTTTTGTCGTCCGGCAAAATAATTGGAGTCGATTCGGCAATAATTTGCATCCGGACTATCACGTGTCAATTGACAAACCGGTCCCTGATTGTTCTTCCCTGAGAAATAACAATGGTCAACACGGTTGAAAGTACCATAAATATTTGCCCAGATTATTTGAGTTGTGTTTAGCGCGGGATTACAGTTTAAAAAAGTAATGCGTGTTAATCGACAATGATTAGCATAATTTGTTCCACTTGTTCTGAATTGCACAAGATTACTTGTTGGGCTTATGGCGTTGTTGAAAAATAAACCATCCACTACCAGATAATTTCCACCGATAGAAAGATTTGAACTTCCCGTAATTACTGCTTTCCCGACAGTTTCGGCTCGTAAAACTATAGGAGCAATGGCAGTGCCACTTTTACCGGTGAAATTAATAATTGCATCTTGCCATGTTTGATTTGCCAATGTGATAGTATCACCGGGCAAAGCAACAGTAAGTGCCGTATTAAAGGCACTTACTGTTGAAACTTTTGTATTGCGGGCAAAAACCGATATAGAAATCGCCAGCAAGAATAGCACAAGGTAATTATTAAATGTGTTCATTCAAGGATGAATGTTATTGTTCCGCCTGTTTCTTTTTAGCTTCTTTTTTAGCTTTGTTTTTTGCTTTATTTCCATGACGACCTGTTCCATCACCATGATCGATATAACCAGCTTTCGGATTTAAGCGATCAAGCTCAGCCTGAAGACTGGTACGTGCGGCAATTGCAGTAGGATTTTTGGTATCTGCAGGAACAAGAATTTCTTCAAATGGAGCTTTGCTCATATCAAACAATTCGCCGTCCTGATTAAGTTTCCATCCCTGACTCCGAACCCAATAATTATTCGCAAGTTGCACGAAAAGTGAAGTCCGTGGTGATCCTTTCTGACCATGAATCTGAGCATTGAAACTCTGACCATCCAATACAACATCTTTTGGTAATTGAGCACCGGCTATTTCAGCAAATGTCTGCAGAAAATCTGACGAACTAATTAAATCGATACAAACTTTAGCTTTGGGTGTAACTCCGGGCCAATAAACAATCAGTGGTTCAAGACTGCCACCTTCTTCCATCGATCCTTTTTGTCCAATCAGTCTGCGACCGCCAATAGTAGCTCTGTCAGCTTTACCCCCTGCAGTTCCGTTATCGCTAAAGAAAATCAAAACAGTATTGTCACTCAGTTTTAATCTATCAAGTTCGGTGCGTAATTCACCCACCAATTTATCCATATAGGTGATATTATCGTTATAATAGTCTTTATTGTTCTTACTGTCAGGTGTTCGCATAATTTCACCGTGAACGTGTGACAATGGATAATAGGCAAAAAATGGTTTGTTTTGATTCTTGGTCAGGAAATCCACCATTTGTTTGTGCATCAAATCCGGCATATATTCATTTTCTTTTAATACTAAATCAGTTCCGTTTACCCTGAAATTTTGTTTCTTTCCGGGCTCTGTCCAATACACTCCACTTCCAAAGAAGCGAAGATATTCATCAAAGCCAAAATCAGATGGATCGAGAGGCAATTGACCCCATTTACCAATAGAAGTTGAAACGTAACCGGCTTGTTTTAAATACGATGGTAACATCTTTTCAGAAGAAGAGAACACTTCTGAACAGGCGTCCTGATTGGTTGCACCGGTACGAAAACCATATCTTCCGGTAAGAAGTACAGCACGTGAAGGACCGCTCAATGGATTGGCATACGCGTGGGTAAAGCGAAGTCCCTGAGCTGCCAGTTTGTCGATATTCGGGGTTCTGTAAGTGTCTGCACCATTGCAACTTATTTCCGGATAACCCAAATCGTCAGCCAAAATAAAAACGATATTCGGTTTCTTAGGGTCTTTAGATTGTGCATTAACCGGACTGTTTAATCCGAGCATTCCAGCCGCAACGATACCGGCAGCTTTCATAAATTCATTGTTTTTCATTGTTTTAAATTTTATAATTGATAAACCTTGAAATTTGAGAATTGTTGATGACTTATAGTGGTTCTGAAACCAAAATAACCTTCTTTGTAAGGCATTCCGTCTTTTAGTTCCCAGTACAGTTCGTCGTTTAAGTAATACTGAATCAGGCCGTTATTCACCACAATTTTGATTGTGTAGGTTTTATTCCCAATCAATAAATGTGGAGCGTCGCTGTATTCTTTCAATACGGGTTTTTCAGCATTGCTGTTGTATTTGCGGAAACGGGTGAATTTATTATAATGCCCACCTACACCAGCGTAGTATAAATTCAAATTGTCGTATGCTTCAAAATGACCATTTCGTCCAAAAGGGTTTTCCTTTTGAGGTTCTGAGGCCATCCAGAAAGCATTCAGGTCTGAAACTCTGTCATTTTTCCCACCGGCATCGACTAATGTTGCATTGTAGCTAATCATAATATTCCCCGACAATTTATGATTAAACCAAACCGTTGCTCCTTTAGATGAAGAAAGATCTAATGTGTTGTCAATCAATTTGATGGTCGAACTTTCAGGTTGTTCAAATTCAACAATCCAACTTGATAAATCTTTATTGAAATTATCAGAATACAGGAGTTTGCCTGCATTATCCTTTTGAGAAAATGCAAGCAAACTACTAAAAACACATAGATTTATAATCAGAATTTTTTTCATTCAGCTTTCTATTCTACGTCACCGCTTTTCCGGTCTTTCTTGATTTTCTTTCCTTTTTTCTCAGGAGTTGTACTGATTGGTTCGTGCCAATCGGCTAATTTTGAATAGTTTGCATATTGAATGTGTTCACGGTTCATTGCTTCAGTGAACATTTTTTTCATCATCACTTCTTCTTTAGCATAGGCTTTATCACCAATCAGACTTTTTGTTTCCAATGGATCTTTTTCGTAATCATACATTTCACTGGCTACAATTTTTGCCTGACTGTAAGGAAATTCAGCTGAATAAAGGTCGCCAATCCACTCGGTATAACGGAAGCGCTTGGTACGAATGGTGTAACCCATAGCATCCTTTCGTGGATACTGACTGAAAGCATATTCTCTTAATTCAGCAGCCGGATTTTTCATGGCCGGAAAAAGACTAATTCCGTCAAGGTATTTTGGAGTCGGAATTCCGGTCAGTTCGCACAAGGTTGGGAAAATATCCACAAATTCGCATTGTGTTAGTGGTTTAATGCCGGGTTTCATTCCTTTTACGCGCATCAGCATACAGGCATGTGTAGCTTGTTCAAAATCAGTGTGTTTATTCCAAAGTCCGTGATCACCCAAGTGCCAGCCGTGGTCACCCCAAAGTATTACAATGGTGTTATCGCTCAATTTCAGTCGGTCCAGTTCATTCAGGACTTTTAGCAACTGAGCATCCATATACGATGCAGCAGCGTAATAGCCATGAATCAGTTCTTTTTGCTTGTCAACCGACAAATGATCCAGTTCTTGCTCCGAATAACTGTCGAATTGTGGAATGTCGGTATAACTTTTCAGCTCACCCGAAACATGGTAAGCTAAATCCGGACTTCCGGCAGCTTTATGCTGAAATTCAGCTATTTTGAATTGGTCACGTTTGTATAGATCCCAGTATTTTTTTGGTGCAACAAAGGGTAAATGCGGCTTGTGAAAACCGACAGCCAGGAAAAATGGTTTTCCATTTCCTTTTAGTTGGTTCAGCAATTTGATACCAATTTCGGCACAAACGCCATCCTGATAGGTATTATCAGGTACATCGGCACATTCAACAGCAGGTCCTTTTTTACCTTTTTCAGGTACAAAGTTCACATAAGTTTCTGCTTTATCATTAATCCATGGAGTTGACCAGGAAGGCGCATCATGTCCGGGACCGGCACTACCTACATGATAAATTTTTCCTACGGCTGCTGTTTCGTAACCGTTTTTAATAAAGTATTCAGGGATGGTAACAGCATTTGTATTTACCTGACGGAAGTTTGTTATCAAATCCCATACTTTGGTTTTGTCGGGTCGCATTCCTGTAAGACAACTGGCGCGGGTCGCACCGCTAATAGCTTGTTGAACATAGCAGTTCTGGAAAGCCATACCTTCATTTGCCAGGCGGTCCATGCCCGGAGTGATGGCCATTTTATCTCCGTAAGCCGCAATTAATGGCTTTAAATCATCAACGGCAATAAATAACACATTAGGACGTGTTTGCTTTGTTTCCGTTTTTTGGGCCATTGTTGGCATAGTTGCCAAACCTAACAAAGCAAGGTTTAAACTACTGTTTTTAATTAATTTTTTCATTTTTGGATTGGATTTTTTTATTCAACACTTGAACCGGCATAACGGCCTTTTTTTTCAGGAGTTGTACTTATAGGGTTTTGATAATTTGCACGTTTTGAAAATGCCAGGTATTGGTTATGTTCCCTTTCCATAGCTTCTTCAAAATATTTTTTCATCTGAGTTTCATCTTTTACATATGATTTATCGCCAATTAAGCTTTTAGTTTCTAGCGGATCCTGTTGATAATCATACATTTCACGTGCAAGAATATTGGCTTCGCTAAATGGTTTTTCAGCTGAATAATAATCGCCAATCCAAACAGTATAACGGAAACGTTTGGTACGAATGGAATAACCCATTGCTTTTCCACGCGGATATTGGCTTAATGAGTACTGTCTTAGCTCAGCAGTAGGGTTCTTAATTGCAGGTACTAAGCTGATACCATCCAGCCAACTTGGGGTTGGAATTCCGGTCATTTCGCAAAGCGTTGGGAAAATATCAACAAATTCGCATTGAGTAGTTGGTTTTATATTTTTGGGGCTACCTTTGACTCCACGCATCAGCATACAGGCATGTGTAGCATTCTCAAAATCAGTATGTTTGTTCCATAAGCCATGATCTCCTAAATGCCATCCATGGTCACCCCAAAGTACAACAATCGTGTTATTAGTCAGTCCTAACCGGTCCAACTCGTTCAATACTTTTACTAATTGTGCGTCCATATACGAAGCTGCAGCGTAATATCCATGAAGCAATTCTTTCTGCTTATCAACCGATAAATGATCCAAGTCTTTTTCGGAATAACTGTCGAATTGAGGAATATCAGTGTACATTTTCAGTTCTCCGGAAACATGGTAAGCCATGTCCGGACTTCCGCTTGCTTTATGTTGAAAAGGGGCAATCTGAAATTGATCGCGTTTGTATAAATCCCAGTATTTCTTAGGAGCAACAAATGGTAAATGCGGTTTATGAAAGCCAATCGATAAAAAGAATGGTTTTCCTCCCTCTTTTAATTTTTGCATTAATTTAATGCCTATTTCAGCAGCAACACCATCCTGGTAAGCATTATCGGGAACATCGGCACATTCAGTTGCAGGCCCTTTTTTGCCTTTTTCAGGTACAAAATTCAGGTATGTTTTAGCATTATCTTTTTCAAATGGAATTGACCAGGAAGCTGCATCGTGACCAGGACCGGCACTTCCTTCATGATATATTTTTCCGGTTGCAGCTGTTTCATACCCGTTTTTTTTGAAATATTCCGGCAAACTTACTGCATTGGGGTTTACCTGACGAAAGTTTGTAACTAAATCCCACACTTTGGTTTTATCGGGACGCATGCCGGTAAGGCAGCTGGCGCGGGTTGCACCACTAATCGCTTGTTGTACATAGCAATTCTGAAATGCCATGCCTTCTCTTGCCAGTCGATCCATCCCGGGAGTGATGGCCATTTTATCGCCATAAGCCGAAATCAATGGTTTTAAATCATCAACCGGTATAAAAAGGACATTGGGTCTTGTTGGTTTGGCTTCTGATTTCTGAGCCATTGCAGGCACGGTTACTAAACCTAATAAGGCCAGACTCATACCGCTGTTTTGAATTAGTTTTTTCATGGATATTTTATGTTTATTTCTTAATTATCAGCCATTTTGGACCGATTTCTTTTGAATTTAATGGATGGTGAATTTTAGGTGAATCAACAAGTTCGTCAGCGCCTATATCTTTCAAATTATCTCTTTTCTGACCATCCATGTCAGTTGTAATATCCGAATTTACAGCAGTATTGATAAGCGGACTGTTTTTATAGGGACGAAAAAATCCGTCTTTCGAAAATGTAAATTTTGGATTGATCATTTTAATCCCTTTCGTTGCTCCCAAACCGCTCGTTTTGCTGCCCCAAATAATATTTCCTTCGAAAATATTAGGCTTGAAAGTGAATACATCTAATGGTGGATTCTTATCCTGAACCGCTTCGATGATTGAATTGCCATTACAATTATACACAACATTATTTACAAACCTGTTATTTTCAGGGAGTAATACCATTTGCAAGTTTGGCCAGTGATTCTCATATGCAAATCCAATATCTATGCCTTTACCACCACAGTTTACAATAGTATTGTGAGCAAAATAGCCATCCTTTACCTGCAAATACTTTGGCAGTTCTTTCTTTTTCGGTGCAAAATTCGAAGTTAGACTTTTTTCATAATATTCTCCGCTTATCAGTCTCAGGCCATCTTCTGAGACATCAGAAATATAGTTATTGATAACGCGATGATTGCTGCCGGCAACCCGAATACCGGTTGTACCATCCTGACCCTGACCAAAAATAAAGTTTCCTTCAAAGCAATTATTTTTTCCACGTCTGCCAACCAATCCACCTCTTGAAGCAATGACAGTATTATAGCGAACGATATTGTTGTTTGATTTCAGGGAAACGATTTCTGTTCCTTCACCATCGGCATGGTCAAAAAGATTGTATTCTATCGTGAAATATGCACCGTCATCACCCGGTTGGTCGGCATGACCGTAACCAAAAATACGAAAAATTTCACGCCCGTTGGCATGTTTCACATACGGGATGTCCTTAACAATGCAACTGTCAACCCTATTATATCGGGCATTTTCTTCGAAATTTTGCACAACCGGATTCATATTGCTTTTTCCTTTAAAAAGGCAGTGGTCCATGCGGTTATAACTACCGGTAAAATATACCCAATAATAAGCTGTTTGAAAGTTTGATGGGTTGTAATCTTTAATAACCGTATTGGTAAGTCTGCAATTATCAGAATTAAAGGTTATTACCGATCCGCCTTCTATCGAGCCACTCTTAAAAACCAGCCCGTCAACCACCAGATAAGGACTTGAAAATGTGAGCATAGATTTTCCTGTCAGAAACACTTTGCCGGAGGTTTGAGCCCGTAAAGTAATAGGAGCAATCGCTGTAGCTGCAGAACTGAAGTTGATAACTGTATTTTTCCACTGTCCGTCTTTCATTATAATACTTTCACCCGGTTTAGCTGACGCAATGGCCGCTTTTAATTCATAAACCGAAGAAACAAATAGTTGATTTACAGATTTTTCCTGAGAAAATAAATTCGTTACCGAAATACACAATGAAATACTTAAAAAAACTAATACCCTGAAATTCATTTATCTTACCTTTCTATTTAAATTAATCAACAAAATCTTCCTTTAATTTGGAACGTTCGCCCTTACGGGTTCCTTTTTCTTTTTCAATCTGACGCAGACGCTGAATGGTTCTGTCGTCTTTAAGCGGAGTCTGACCCCGGTTTGTCAAGTCTTCCATCAACAACTTTTTCAATTTTGCTTTGATATCCGAAAAGGCAGGATTATTGGCGTAATTGATTGTTTCATCTGGATTTACCACTAAATCTACTAACATTTCAGGATTTCCCGGTAATTCATAAATAGTCAGTTTGTAACGGCCATCATGAATCTGGAACGAGTTATAATCTTCCGTAATAATAAATTTCCGATCGGGAATTTTTCCTTTTCCGGTCAAAAAAGGTTTCAATGAAACACCGTGCAATCCTTTAGGAGATTGAATTCCAACCAAATCACATATCGTTGGAAGAAAATCTAATCCATTGCAAGTTAGCGTTTTTTTATCAGCAAAATTGGATTTGATTCCTTTTCCGGCAAAAATCAGCGGCACGCGTTGGCTTTCTTCAAACATCACATTTTTGGTAATCAGTTTGTGAGATTCGTTCATTTCACCGTGATCGGAAGTAAAAACAATAATTGTATTGTCAAGTTGACCTGATTTTTCGAGAGCAGTCAGCACCCGACCAATTTGTCGGTCAACACTTTCGGTCAAACGGTAATACATCCAGCGGTAAAAATCCCATTGCTCGTCGGTCCATTCCCGCCCTTGGGCTGCCATTGCCACCATATCGAGTTGCTCACCATTAATGGGAGCAAGGTTGGTTGGTGCCGGTGGAATTTGTTTTTTATATTCTTCGGGCGAAAGTGTTTTCTGGAAGGCAATTAAGCGGGCAGTTTCATGTGCATTTGCTTCCGGCAAATTATCAGGAAAACGCTTGTCCATGCCCGCTTTATAACAAATATCGTGTGGATTCAGGAACGACAAAAATAAAATAAATGGCTTTTCTTGTTTCGCTTTTCCATAATCTGAAAGCATTTTTTCGGCATAAATGGCAGGTCCATCATAGGGATCAGGGTCAGTTAGCGTGAAACCGTATTCTTTCATATCTTTCGAGCCGTAAAGATGCGTTTTGCCGGAATAAAGTGTTTGATAACCGGCGTTCAGGAATAAATTTCCTAGTGCGTCAGTAGAAGTAATTTTCAGCACTTTTTCCTTGTCAAAAGCGGTTGTATTTTCTTTTACACCTACTTCCGAAGCGTAATGTCCTGTCAATAAAGAAAATCGCGATGGCATTGAAACCGGATTGGCACAATAATTATTCTCAAACCGATAACCCATTGATGCAATTTTGTCGATGTTCGGTGTCGACAAGTATTTATTGCCCATGCAGCTCAACATTTGGTATTCCTGTTGATCAGTCATTATGAAAAGCACATTAGGTTTAGTTTGAGCTGCAACCGGTAGGGCTGCCAATCCAAGTAAAGCCAGGTTCAGTCGGTTGGTTGGTAGCAAATTTCTCATTTTTTAATTTTTAAAATGTGATTGAAATCTATAGTTGCAAATAGGTAGACTGATAAAGCTGAAAATGGTTTAATATTGGTTGACCAAATTCTTGGTATCATTTTATAGTCCTATATGAAATTAATTTGGTCGACCAGTCCATTGGTCGACCAAAAGTAATACAAGAATCAATAATAAAAAAATAATTTCATAGCTTTTTACTGAAACATGCTGTAAAACATAGATTTTACTAAATTACAGCAATTTTTATTTGAGTTCTTGCTATTTTTTCATTACTAATTTTTGTCGTTGATTTTCAAAGTATTCCAGCATGTTTGCTTTCATACCTTTTGCAACATTTGAATACGATTTTTCATCCACCACATTGATTGTTTCATCTGGATCTTTCTGATAATCATACAATTCGACAGCAACCACCAGTTTTTGATCAAAAGCGCGATTGGTACGGAAATTATCTTTCATCCAAATGGTATAGCGATATCGGTTTGTGCGAATAGAATACCCCATACATTTACCGTCAGCATATCCCAAGCGACCAGTTTCGGCATCCAAACCAGCACGTGGATATTGACTTGTAGAATACGCCTTTACCTTTAAATCCGGATTTTTCATAACAGTTACAAGACTTTTTCCATCCAAATGCGTAGGAATCGGAATACTGGCTAAATCGCACAAAGTCGGGAAAATATCAACAAATTCGGTCATTGACTTTGACACAGAAGGTTTTATCCAGGGCGCTGAAATGATAAGCGGTGCGTGTGTAGCTTGCTCAAAATTAGTGTGTTTACACCACAAATTATGGTCACCTAAATGCCAGCCGTGGTCTCCCCACAGAATTACAATGGTGTTTTTCAACAAACCGAGTGAATCCAATGCATGAAGCAAAATTCCAACCTGTGCATCGGTGTACGAAACTGCTGCGTAATAACCGTGAATCAGTTCTTTTTGCTTGTCCATTGGTAATGTCAGTCCAAAATCCTTTTGATCAGTAAATTCGGTCAGAGCCGGAATATCGGAATAAGCTCGAAGTTCACCGGCATTGTGATAAGCTATAGCAGGACTGTTTTTTGATTTTTCCTGAAATTTTGCTACCGGCATTTGGTCGCGTTGGTACAAATCCCAGTATTTTTTTGGAGAAACAAAGGGTAAATGCGGTTTTGAAAAGCCGACAGCAAAAAAGAAAGGTTTTTTTTTCGATTTTAGTTTGAGCAGAATTTCCTTGGCTCTTGTTACATTGGCACCGTCGTTGTAGGCATTGTCGGGCACATTGGCACATTCTACAGAAGGCTTAACATTCTTAGAAACGTAGGTTTCAATTTCATCTTCTGCTATACCTTTTTCAACGGCTTCTTTGCGAAATTTTTCGGCCAGTGCTTTGGTTTCGGGCAACTGATATGAACCCAGAGCCGGCATACCGGTTTGTGGTGAATAATATTTTTGTTCTGTTTTAAAATAGTTATAATATGGCACACTCCACGATGGTTCGTCCATTTTTTTATCCACGCAGCGCTGGTCGTAAATTTTACCAATTCCCTGAGTGCTATAGCCTTGCGTGATTAAATATTGCGGCAAACTCAAAATGTCCGGATTCACGTCGCGCATTTTGGTTTTTAAATCCCATACACCGGTGTAATCGGGGCGCATACCGGTCATGATACTGGCGCGCGTTGGACCCGAAACGGCTTGTTGGCAGTAGTTTTGAAGAAAAACCGTTCCGTTTTTTGCCAGCCGGTCGATGTTGGGTGTTTTCACTAATTCGTCTCCGTAACAGCCCAGAATTGGCTTTAAATCATCGATGGCAATAAAGAGAATATTAGGTTTTTCAGGCGCTTTTTTCTCCGTTTTTGCAAAACACGAAACCGAAACTAAACCCGCCAGAGCAAGATTCAGACTTTTTTGTGAAGAATGAGTTTTCATCTTAATGATTTAAATGAATTATTTATTGTGACTGATTATCAGTCCATTGAAATTCGTTTTGCTTTCATATACCGTCCTAATGCTTCAATGTAATAATAGTCGGCATAATTCAACGGAACATCAATTTCTTTATTTGCCGGCCAGTTCCCAACTGAATGTTTAAGGATGAATAACCCGTTATCACCTTTATCGGCGAGATAAGTTGGTGATGATAGGCTGATTAGAATTTTTTCAGCGGCATCCAGATATTCCTTACCGTTTTTAACAAAACCGCTTAATTCTATCAGTGCAGAGGCGTAAATGGCTGCAGCCGAAGCATCGCGTGGAGCATCGGGGATATTCGGTGCATTGAAATCCCAATAAGGAACTTTGTCAGCTGGTAAATTTGGGTTATTCAATAGGAAAGCAGCTACTTTGCGTGCCTGATCGAGGTATTTCGGATCACGGGTTTCGCGGAACATCATGGTGAAACCGTAAATTGCCCAACCCTGACCACGAGCCCATGCTGAAGAATTACTAAATCCCTGGTGAGTCACTTTACTTATCACGTTTCCACTGATGCTGTCGTAATTTATCACATGAAAACAGCTGTTGTCAGCACGAAAATGATTTTCCAGCGTTTTATTAGCATGCGATACCGAAGCTTTTTTATACGACTTATCGTTTGTAATTTTACTTACCTCGCACAGCATTTCCAGATTCAGCATATTATCAATTATTACCGGATATTGCCAGTCTTTTCGAGCATCCCACGATTTTATTAATCCGACTTCCGGATGAAAGCGTGTCATCAAAGAATTTGACCCTGTAACCAGCACTTTTTTGTAATACTCATTTCCAGTTAACCGAAATCCGTTTCCATAACTGCAATAAAGCATAAAACCTAAATCATGTGTGTCATTTCGGTATTGCACTTTATCAAGAATTTCGGTATAAAATTCTGCTTCCTTTTTAAATTGCTCGTTACTTGTCAGTTCGTACATATACCAAAGCGAGCCGGGGAAAAAGCCACATGTCCAATCCTTGTAATTTGCAAAACAAACAGTTCCATTTTCGAACGAACGAGGATTCATCTTTCCGGCTTTATACTTTTCCGAAGCAGCTAATAGTTGCTCCTGCGAACGGTCGATGGCAGTTTTCAACCATGGAATTTCTTTATAATTAGAAGCCGAAACACAGGATGAAAGTACTAATAATAAGATAATTATATTCTTTGATTTGATTGTCATTTTTTAGAATTTGTAAAAATTTCACTTAAGCGGTTTAGATAAGCCAAGCCATAGAATCGGATTTTTAACCGGCATATTTCTCAGACTTTCATCGGTTGGAAAATCAGCACTGCATTTTTCCCAGATCGTAATCCATTCGGGTTGTTGTTGAATTATAGCTGCAAAAAACATAAACGGTCTGCGTCCGGGCTGTTCGTCCCAATGCGAAATATCTTTTTTAAATGGCCATGTCTTTTTGTCAATCACATACGGTTTTATATAGTCAACCCCTTTTTGCATTCCACGACCATCAGATAATTTGAAATTCCAACCATTC
>JBAWXD010000069.1:0-16316 GCA_037144275.1 Paludibacter sp.
CTGTCTATTTCTTCTTAATCATCAATTTAATGACTTCAGCCGACAGATTAGTGAGTTGCAGCATCGATAAAATGCTCGATCTATCCTGCATCATATTCAACTCGGCAATAGTCGGGGGTGAAATTTTCAAAACAATATCGGCACCATATACTTCGGATGCATTATCAACCATAAACGCACCCGCTTCACTAAATTGCAGATCAGAATAAGCCATACCTTCCCCTGCACCTCGCTGTACGTACACACTATGGCCTTCTTCAGTTACAATAGCTACACCTTCGGGCGTAAGGGCCAGACGAGTTTCAACTTCGATATTTTCTTTGGGAATTCCTATTGATAAGCGGGGTTGACGGGCTATTTCGCGTAACAAACACTCTTCTGGAAAAAGTGAACGCTGTTCTTTTGGATCATGTTTCATAGCAGTGTTTTCTTCAGTTTGACTACAAATCTAATTACTATTCTCGAAATAAGCAAACATTAACCTAAGAAAATTATTACGCTACGCTGATATTCGCTTCGCTGTTATTTGTCCTTTGGACGATATTTTAATAACACCAAGTAAATATCGCTACTAACGGGAGCAAATAACATTACCAACGGGAGCAAGTAACATTTCCAACGTGAGTAAATCTTAGGGAAGTGCCAGCATAGTGCTTGGATTCAATCCCACACTTTCTACTTTATACTGCAATTTTCCATTCCGGTTGAAACAATATAAATCACCTTTGATCGTGTAATTCAAAGCATCGGTCAGATATACATGGCCATTGTTTGGGTGAATATAAATGCCAAAGGGTCTTACCAGGGTGGTACCATCCGTAATAAAGTTTTCGGATATGATTTGTTCCGTTTTACAATCGAAGGTTTTTACCCAATAGCTGTTGTTGCTGTAATTAAAACTATACAGATATGCTGTATCGTTTTTGATAGTGAAATTCAGTGCCGGCAAATTGACGAAAGTTTGAATCACCTCATCCGACTGACTACTAATACGGCAGAAACTAGCTTTTACCGTCGAATTATCTCCACGAACCACAGTATACACATCACCCTGACTGTCGGCTGTCGGCTTAAACGGATTTATTCCGACTGTAATTTTTTTTGTTTCAGCAAATGTGTTTATATCTATTACCGACACCGTGTTATCATATACACCTCCACTCGAAGCATCCAACCCTCCCGAATTAGCCACATAGAGTTTCCCGTTTGCAGTTGTAATGCCATCCGGATTCCGCCCAACCCTTGTAATTGCTTCGATAGTTAAGGAACTTGTGTCAATTCGTGCCACAGTACCATCGAATGAACAGATATAAGCTTTATTCGCTGAAAACGTGATATAACGTGGTTGCCGGGGTACATTATTTTCATTGAAAAAGACTATACGTTTGATAGAAATCCCTGATTTTAAATCTACTACTTCTAGCTGAGAAGAGACATTCATCACGATCCACAGTTTGCTGCCATACACTTTCATATCATTACCCGTATCGCCCAGACTCCGGTTGTTTACATACAGAAAATAATCTGTATTCAGGCTGTGATTATCGAAATTCAACAAGCATAACTTACTGTTATTCATATTGAAAAGTCCTTCTGAAAGCACGTAAAACTTACCGGTTTCGTTCGCTGTGGTTGGAAGATCGATAGGCAAAGGAATATCTTTCATATCGTCGCAACCGGCTAAAAGCAGGGCAAGAAGCAGCGTAATATAAGGAATCAGTCTTTTCATTTAAGTGAAAAATAGTCGAAAATTCAGCTATTCTATTTTTTAGATTTGTTTTTTGATAGTAACCTCACGCACCATACCACAATCATAGCCAGAATAATCCGTGGAATGGTAATCCAGCCTATCGGAACACCTATGGCTACAAATAATAAGGTGTCTTCAAGCAGTGAATGATTGATAGCGATATGGAAATTCAGCAAATTAGCACTATAAGGCGTAATTTCTTTGTTTTCAACTTCTTCCAGCATTACGGCAGATCCGTAAGTCAGTCCCAGTGTTTGAGCCACAAACCAGAGAAATGAACTCTCGTCAGTCAGTCCCATTATGCGCATAAGTGGAGCGAATATTTTTGAAATTAAAGCTAATAAGTTGAATTCCTTGAGAATGCCCTGGAGAATCATTAAGCCCGATACGATTAAGGCAATTTTCAGGGATAAATATCCTGCTGTTTGCATCCAATTCAGTAGCATATCCCACATATTGCCGAAAACAATGCTTTTTTGCACTGCATGAATAGCTCCAATATGTTCCGGCAATAAATAATTCAGCAGAAAAGCTGCAATAAATGACATCACCGGACGTAGAATTAATAGTGCAATGGCCGATGAACCTGTTTTTTTCTGAATGGCAGTCTCCATAAACAGGTTATGCGTAATCAGACACATTATAGCCAGAATGGTTATTTCGCGTATGCTCAGAGCCAGGGTAGAAATTACGGCAATTGGACCGTAAAGTGGAACAAATAAACTGGTGATAAAAACAACTGCCGATTCGCCGGGCAAGCCAATAAGCGAGAAAACAGGTTTTAAATAGCCTGCTATCCAGGCAATTATGCCCCAGTATTGCAGAAAACTGACTAATAAACCGATTGGAAGAATCAGCTTTAAAAGCCACCAAACTGTCTTTTTGGCTTTGCGAAGTGCAGTTTTAGTACTACTATATAAGCGCTTGGCTGTTGAGTTCAAAGGGTCAGGGTTTGAAAGGTTTGAATAGTTTGAAAGTTGCGTGTTACATGTTAGTGTATTCTCACTTTAATTTTCCCTTAAGGGTCTGGGGCTAATAAAACAAGAAAGGTTGTCTCACGACAACCCAATCTTTAAATTAACCTTAAATCTAATACCATGAAAAACACAGTGCAAAGATAAAGCTTAATTTTATGTTGTACAACATATTTATGAGTTATTTTTCCGTTTTTATGATATTTAACACCATGCTATAGGACAGAAAAATAAGAATATTTCTATCAACTTAATACTCACTGATTTATTTTGCACGTAACCAGGTTTGCGAACGTCCAATCCAACCGTTTTTGTCCAGCGAACCGCGTACTGCCAATTTCTCACCTCCTTTTTCGAGGCTGACATTACATTTGTACACTTTACCATTTTTTGGATCGAGAATGGTGCCGCCGGTCAATTTGGCATCTTTTTCAACTAAATTGTTGATAATCATCATACCCAGAATAGGTTGATTCTTATTTGTACCTTCACATTCGGTACATAATTTTTCCGGCTCTTTGAACAGTTTTTCAATTTTACCGTAATATTTACCATTCGTTGCTTTGAAAATCAACACAATGGATTTTTCACTTCCATCTTTGTCGTCAATGGTTTTCCATTTACCAATCATTTTGTCGGCCTGAGCAAATCCGGCCATTGAAAAAGCCATAAAAAATGCAATCGTAAGTACTGTCTTCATAGAATTATTATTTTAAATTTCAAACAAAGATAAATAGATTTTGCACATTGACAAGATGATGAAGCAAAAAACGCTCTATTTATATAAAAAATCCTGCAAATCATAGGACTTGCAGGAAATTTATTATTCTCAAAAATACATTTAAGGGTTTACGGAGATATAAGCAGTCTTAGAGACTTTGCTTCCATCAGTGCGTTTAGCAAAAACGTAAATTAGAAATTATAATATTTGCCCTAATATAATTTCAAAATCAAGGCTTTCGTTCAGTTTTAATAGTAAAAATGTTTTATTTCAGCTTCAGTTTTTTCTTTACTAAGTCAGTAATATCGTTCGATTTGGGCGATTGATAGATAATACCCTGCGTGCTGGTATCAAAAATATAAAGTAAATCGTTTTCGGCACCTACATCGCTGATAGCTTTCTTTACTTTTTCAATCACCGGAGCAAACATATCCTGTTGTTTCTTTTGCAGGTCATCATTGGCGGATTTTTGTGTATTGGCAATACGTTTTTCCAGTTCGGTAATTTCACTCTGACGGGCAGCCTTGATACTCTCAGGCATATTCTTCAAAAGCTTTTCCTGATATTCTTTTATCTTGGCGTAATACTCGTCACGTAACTTATTGATTTCAGTATTCCATTGTGTATTCAGGTCGTTGATTGACTTTTCAATACTTGCTTTTTCCGGCATTTGTGAGAGAATATCCACCGAATTGATATGTCCGAATTTTGATTCCTGTGCAGCAAGACTAAGCGTTAAACCGCAAAATATAATGAGAGCAAATTTCCTGATCATAATGTTGTTTTTTTAGAATATTCAAAAAAAGACTTTGATGAAGGCATCAAAGTCTTTTCAGTCAATAAGATTCGACTTTATTTTTTGCTTTTGCTTGGTTTAGCTTCTGCAGCAGGTTTAGCAGCTTCAGTTGATTTTACTTCAACAGCTTTTGCAGCTACTTTGTCCAATCCTAGTTTTTTCTTTACTACCGCTGTAATATCGTTAGCACTTGGGGCTTGATAGATAAATACCTGTGGTAAATAATTGAAAATGTACAGGTATTTTCCTTCAGCAGCCACTTCAGCTATGGCTTTGTTAATTTTAGCCATTACCGGACCCGAAAGTTCCTGTTGTTTCTTTTCCAAATCAGAACTTGCAGTCTGACGGAAAGTCTGAATGCGTTGTTGAATGTCCTGTAATTCATTCTGACGGGTTGTTTTGATACTTTCAGGCATAGTAGCTTGTTTTTCCTGAAATTCTTTAAGTTTGGTAGTAAGTTCTTCATTCATTTTTGTAAGGTAGGTTTCGAACTCTTTACTTTGATCGTCCAACGCTTTCTGAATGTTTGCTTGTTCCGGCATTGCTGCGAAAACTTCCTGGAAATTAACGTGACCTAACTTGGTTTCTTGCGCCATCAAACTGATTGGTAATGCGCAAATTAAAAATAATACGGTTTTTTTTAACATGTTTTTTTATTTTGAGTTTTTAATATTTCTGAAAAGGATTGCAAATTTAAAAAATTATTTTGAATATCCCAATTTTTGAAGTACAGAATCGCTAATATCGAGTTTAGGAGAGGTGAAAATCACACTCATAGCCGAACTTTTATCAAAGACAAGATCCAGGTCTTTTTCTTTGCTAATTTCCTGAATAGCTGTATATACCTCATCCTGAATAGGCTTCATTAAGCTCTGACGTTTTTTGAATAATTCCCCTTCGGGACCAAAATATTTGCGTTTCAAATCCTGAACCGCTTTTTCTTTTGTTACAATTTCTTCTTCCCGTTTTGTTTTCATATCATCCGATAGGAAAACCAGTTCAGTCTGATAATTTTTATACATTTTCTGAACGTCCTGCATTTGAGCATCCACTTCCGACTGCCATTTCTTTGAAATCTGGTTCAATTGGTCGTTAGCTGTTTCGTAGGAAGGAATATTTTTCATAATATATTCCATATCCACCATGGCAAATTTCTGAGCATTCAGCCCGAAAGTCATTCCGGCTAATAAACAAAGCGAAATAATCGGTTTTTGTAGCCTCCCAGCCCCCAAAAGGGACGTAAGACCTTCTTCTTGTTTTTTAATTTGATAATTTTTGTGATTCATATTCTTAAAGATTAAAAAATTAATTTCAATTATTAATACAAAATCTTTGCCAAAGTAGTTTTAAAACCCTTTTTAGAGGGATAGGGGCTTACAACTATTTAAAGCTCCTGTCCCAATACAAAGTGGAACTGACTGCCACTGGTTTTTCCGGTATTATCTTTATCAAATCCGTAACCCCAATCAATTCCCATCATCCCGAACATCGGTAAGAATATACGTACACCGACACCGGCCGAACGTTTCAGGTCAAATGGATTATAGCCATTGCCATTCTTATTCGACATTTGATTAAAACAATTTCCTGCTTCGAGGAATGTCAGGGCATAGATTGTAGCCGATTGTTCCAACGAAAGCGGATAACGTAATTCCATGGTGAATTTATTGTACAAGTAACCCACATTCGTTCCTACTCTCGAATCGTAAGGGGTTAATGAACCGTTTGAATACCCACGCATCGAAATATAATCTGTTCCATAACTTGTGTAGCTCGACATACCGTCACCACCCATATAGAATGTTTCAAACGGAGAGCGGACATTTTCATTATAATCGCCCAAATATGAGAACATAACACGTCCCATTAATACCAGTTTGTCATCCGGTGTTAACGGAGTAAACATTTTCCCGGTGAAAGTCCACTTATGATATTCGAGGAAACGATAACGATCGGCATTCGTCATGGTTGGGTCGGAATATAGTTTTCCATTCACTTGTCCACCGTTCAATGATGAATAAGGTGGTGTGATTTTCAACCCAAGCGAGAATGAAGATCCACGGCGTGTATAAATCGGATTATCAATAGAATTACGACTCAATGTCAGGTTAAGGCTGAAGTTATTATATTTTCCATCAGTCAACGGTGGCAAATAATACCACTTGCTGAGCATAAATAACTGATACGATAATTCACCCTGAAATACAAAATAATCATCCGGCCAGTTCAAACGTTTTCCATAACCAAGTGAAGCTCCCAGCGTACGCATATATTTGTTCGGGTCAATTTCGCTTTGATACATTGTGCTGTAGCTACTGCTATTGTTGCCATAACCACCTCCATAGCCACTATACATTTGGTTAATATAGTTGCTGTAATTGGAAGAATAACGGTCGCTCACGGTTGCCTGTGCTGAATAATAAATGGATGCAGAAAGTGAGTTCGGGCGTTTGCCTCCTAACCATGGTTCAAGGAAAGAAAGACTTACCGAGGTATACGATTGTCCGTTTGTTCTTCCGTTCAAGGTTAGTGTTTGGCCTTCACCCTGTGGAACAATACGATAGGTTTCGGGTTTGAACAGGTTCTGAATAGCAAAATTGCTGAATTTCAGACCAATACTTCCCACAATACCGGTAGAACCCCATCCGGCCGAAAACTCTACCTGATCGCTACCTTTGGTTTCCAGTTCGTAATTGATATTTACCGTTCCGTTTTCAGGATCGGGTTGAATGTCGGGTTTAATTTTTTCAGGATCGAAATGTCCCATTTGAGCTAATTCACGCAATGAACGCATAATGGCTTCCTGACTATATAATTCACCCGGTTTGGTACGCAGCTCACGACGAACCACATGCTCATAAACCCGACTGTTTCCCTTTATTCCAATTTCATTAATGGTTGCCGGCTTGCCTTCGTACATGCGCATTTCAAAATCAATGGAATCGCCATCAATATGCACTTCAACCGGATCAATCTGGAAGAATAAATAACCTCGGTTTTGATATAATTTTGCAACAGCATCGTCGTCCGATTCCAGTCTGGCCAATAAATTTTTATGATTATAAACATCCCCTTTTTTGATATTCAAAATGGAATTCAGATAATCATAGGGATAAATAGTATTTCCAATCCACTTCATGCTCCGGTAAAAATACTTTTTACCTTCATTGATAGTCATATACACATTTACCGTTTTTTCGTCATTAGCAACTACACTGTCGGAGGAGATAAATGCGTCACGGTAACCAATTTCGTTGTATTTGTCAATAACAGCCTTTTTGTCTTTCTCATATTCTTCACGAACAAACTTTTTGGTGCGGAAGAAATTCAGGATATTATTGTCATTTGTTTTTTTCATAACCCTATTTATTTGGTTATGCGATAAAGCCTTATTTCCAATAAATGTAAGTAAATGAACTTTAGTTTTCATTTTTTTATCCACATTCACTTCTACAATTACGTAGCCGGCTTTTGCCGGGTCATTTTTCTGATATACATTGACCAATACATTTAAGAATCCTTTTTCTTCCATGTATTTATCAATCACTTTTTTAGCCCGGTCAGAAATATTGGGTGTAATCTGATTCCCTTTTACAATGCCTATACGCAATTCAAGTTCTTCAATTTCGGTCTTTTTCAGTCCGACGTATTTTATGTCAGAGACTCTGGGACGCTCTTTTAAGGCAATATTCAACCAGATTTTGCCATCTTTAATTTTGGTGGCATATATTTTTACGTCTGCGAAAAGACCTTGTTTCCAAAACCGTTTAACCGCGTTGGTAATTGCATCACCGGGTACATTAATCTGGTCACCAACTGACAATCCGGAGAATCCGACTAATACGAAATCCTCATAATTTGCAGCTCCGGTCACCGTTATTGCGGCAATTTCATATTTTGGAGTGGCATTTGAATACTCAATTACTGGTAAGTTGCTAGTGTCTTTTTCTAAGCTTGTTTGAGCAGTAGTAAATTGGACAAAGAAAAAAATGAATGAAATGAAAGTAAAGAATTTGTATTGCATAATTTTGTTGGGTGTCGCAAGTAAGGGATTTTTAAATTTTTATTTGCCAAATCGACGATCTCGTTTTTGAAATTCGATAATTGCCTCATAAAAACTCTCTTGTCTGAATGCCGGCCAATGTGTATTCGTAAAGTATAATTCAGTGTAAGCAATTTGCCAAAGCAAAAAATTACTGATTCGTACTTCACCGCTTGTGCGGATTAATAAATCTGGATCTGGTATTCCTTTTGTAGTTAAATGATTGCTAATCAATTCATCGTTTATTTCTCCGGTGTTCAGTTTACCGGCTTCAATTTCTTTGCTGATATTTTTTAATGCATTGGTTATTTCCCAACGCGATGAATAGCTCAAAGCCAGTACCAATGACAATCCTGTATTTTTGGACGTTTGATGTATGCAGCGTTTAAGCTTTTCTTCCGCATTTCCCGGCATTCGGCTTATATCGCCAATTGCCATCAACCGGATATTGTTTTTGTTGAGTGTTGGAGTTTCTTTTTCAATGGTGTCAATCAACAGCTCCATAAGTGCATCCACTTCATATTGCGGGCGACTCCAGTTTTCAGTTGAAAAAGTATATAGTGTCAAATATTCGATTCCAATTTCGGCAGCCACTTCTGTTATTTCCCGCACTGAAGTTACGCCATGTTGATGGCCGATAACCCGGTCGAAACCCCGTTCGGCAGCCCAACGGCCATTTCCATCCATAATTATGGCAATGTGTCTCGGTAAATTTGAACTATCTATTTTATCTTTTAATGATGACATCTTACTTTAATTTTCCTGCCTTACTTCTCTTTGTGGAAATTCATACAGTTACATTCTTTTTTCCAAATATCGAAGCTGAAACCTACTGTTAGTGTGGATAACAAATCGTTATTAAAGATATTTAAACCATTCAAACCATTCAAATCATTCAAAGTAGCCACACCTTCCAAATCATCAGCAAGCAATAATCGGTTGGACCATTGTACATTTACATTCATCCTGTTTCCGAGTTTCAATTTAAACCCTAATCCAAATACTATACTTGCATTAGTTGTGTTTCCAAAAATTAAAGAATGAATTGTTGATTTATAACTATTGTAATTCATTAACCCAACCCCGGCTAAAATATAGGGTGAATATATTTTACTCAGACGTTTGTAAGGATCTTGTTCTAACTCAAAAAAATTATATTCTCCTACTATATCACCCGCAAAATCCTGATTTTTATCAAATCCATTCCCGGATATAAGTGTGCTAATTAACTCTCCTTTGAGAGCAATGCGATTATCGATTCGGTATCGAAAAAAGCCTCCTAAAGTTGAAGTGGTATTTTTAAAATCAAAATTCGTACTGCTGGCATCACCAAGATAATACGAACCACCACCGATTATACCTATTTCAGCCTTATATTCCACTTTTGGAGTGATTTCCTGGGCCACTATCGGGATTGTAATAAAAATCAAAACGTTGAAAATAAATAATCTAATTCGTCTGAATTTCATGCTGTTTCAATGATCTTAAGTAATCAGATTTAGAACGGATATTTTTCGTTTTAATTTTATCACCCGACAAAATTTGCAGCAACAAAAGTAATGATATTCTTTCAATGATGATAAAAAGGCCTTTGAACGGGCGTGATATTTAACTTATTATTGCAAAAATACTGACATTGTAGCAAAAGTATAACTCACTTCGATAAATTGTTTAAAATCCTATCAGTAGCTATATCTTTGAAGAGCAGAGTTTTCTTTTTCAGACATTTGCAATCGTAATTCGGGCGTTTTATCCTCCTGACCACATAAATGCAGAATTCCATGAATCAGTATGCGTTTTAATTCCTGTTCAAAACTCACCTTAAATTCAGTGGCATTGGATTGAACGGTATCCAAACTAATAAATATATCGCCCGAAATTATCCTGCCTTCGCTGTAGTCAAAGGTTATGATATCGGTGTAATAATCATGATTCAGGTATTGTTTGTTGATTTCCAGTATGCGTTCATCTGAACAGAAAATAAAGGCGATATCACCGGTTTTCTTTTCATATTCAGCGGCTGTTTCTTTTATCCATCGATTGATTTTTTGTTTTTCAAGCGTTGGAAGTTTAAGATCTTCGGCAATATACTGTATCATGTCAATTTAATGGAAAAATAAATAACCTAATAAAATAGCTGCTGTAATACCTACCAGGTCAGCAAAAAGTCCACAAAGAATGGCGTATCGGGTATTTTTTATTCCAACTGAACCAAAATAAACGGCTATGATATAAAATGTTGTGTCAGTAGAGCCCTGAATAATGCTGGAAAGCCTTCCCACAAAAGAATCAGCTCCATGCAATTTCATGGTTTCTATCATCATGCCACGCGCTCCACTGCCACTCAGCGGTTTCATTAAAGCCGTTGGCAAAGCATCCACAAATTCAGTATTAATGCCTGTGAGTGATACCGCCCAGCGAATTCCATCAACCATAAAAGTCATAGCACCCGAAGCACGAAACATCCCAATAGCTACCAGAATGGCAATTAAATAGGGTATGATTCCAATGGCAACCTGAAATCCTTCTTTTGCTCCTTCAATAAAAGCATCATACACATTTATCTTTTTGATTAATGCCATGCTAATAAAGCTGATAATAATTGAAAAGAGTATGAAATTAGCCGCAAATCCCGAGTATTGAGCAATTTGTTCTTTGGGTAATCCACTCAAAAAATAGATAATTCCGACAATTAATAAGGAGATTCCACCCAAGGTGCCCATTACCACCCGGTTGAAAAGATTAATTTTCTGTATAATCGCGACACTTATAAGTCCTGCTACAAAAGCAATAAACGTGGCCAGAAGTATGGGGATAAACACATCAGCAGGATTAATTGCACCAAGTTGAGCTCTGTAAACCAGTATGCTCACCGGAATCAATGTCAGTCCTGCAGTATTCAATACCAAAAACAAAATCATGGAATTCGATGCCTTGTCTTTTTCGGGGTTCAGCTCCTGCATTTCACGCATAGCTTTCAGTCCCATGGGTGTGGCGGCATTATCCAGCCCCAGCATGGTAGCCGACAGGTTCATAAACATACTGGCCAGTGCCGGATGACCTTTGGGAATTTCGGGGAATATTTTGACAAAGAAAGGTGCTACCACACGCGATAATCTTTCTAACACGCCGCCTTTTTCACCTATTTTCATTACACCTAACCAAAGCGATAATGCTCCTGTTAATCCCAATGAAACCTCAAAGCCAGACTTAGCCGAGCCGAAAGCTGCAGTCATAATATCTGAGAAAATCTGCGTATTTCCGAAGAAAATAAGTTGTACGCAGGCCACAACAAAGGCAATAAGCAGAAAACCTATCCAGATATAATTTAGAATCATAGTGTGCTTAATTTATAGGGCATAAACCCTCTTTGAGTACAAAAGTACAATTTTTTTGCCTGTTGCCAATATATAGCTTCTCTGAATTTTTCAAAGCACTGATTTCAATGATTTCTATATAGTTAAACTAATCCGGAAATATTTCTTTAAATACTTGTTGTAAAAAGACTTTTTTTGGACTAAATTTTATAAATTTGCAAGTCCTTTAAATCACAAAAAATAAAACTATGACAATCCGCCAACTCTCCGTTTTCCTCGAAAACAAAACCGGTCATTTGAATGAAATTCTGGCCGTTCTAGCAAAACATAATATCAATATTATTGCACTGACAGTAGCCGATTCAAGCGATTACGGGATTCTTCGTGCCATCGTTTCTGACCCGGAAAAAGCATTGGATGCACTTCGTGCAGAACATTTTACGGTGCGTGTTCACGACATTCTTTCGCTCGAAATGCCTGCTGCACCTGGTTCTATGTCGCATATACTCGATTTGTTTACTGCTGCCGATATTTGTATTGAATATGTTTATGCTTTCAGCTTTGGGAGTAAATCTATTTTAATGCTTCGTACCGATAATCGCGAGAAAGCCATTGGAGTGATAAAGACAAATGGATTGAAATCAATCAGTGAATCAGAACTAAAATAGAAAAATAACCTATTATCGCGACCGAAGGGAGTAAATATCACGAAATAAATAACAGCGAAGCGAATAACACGAAGTAAAAATGATCTGGAATAAGGAAATAGAATGCATGAGCCGCCAGGATATGCGGATATTACAAAGCGAAAGGCTGAAGCAATTAGTTCAAAAGGTATATGACAATGTGGCTTTTTATCGTCGTCGGATGGACGAAATGGGAGTGAAGCCTGAAGATATTCAATCCATTGATGATATAGTAAAACTGCCGTTTACCTATAAAAATGATTTGCGAGACCATTATCCGTTTGGACTTTTTGCTGTGCCGATGAAAGATATTGTGCGTGTTCATGCTTCAAGCGGTACGACCGGAAAACCTACAACAGTGGGTTATACTAAAAATGATATTGAAAACTGGCGTGAAGTGTTGGCTCGTTGTTTGTCTATGGCCGGAATTTCGTCGAGCGATATAATGCAGGTTTCCTATGGTTACGGATTATTTACCGGTGGATTGGGTGTTCATTATGGTGCTGAAACTATTGGCGCAACAGTCATCCCAGTTTCGGGTGGCAACACCCGTCGGCAATTGCAACTGATGGCCGATTATGGTTCTACGGTGCTGGCCTGTACACCTTCGTACGCACTGCATTTGGCTGATGCGCTGGCTGAGAATGCATATTCACTGGCTGATTTGAAATTAAAAACAGGCGTATTTGGAGCTGAGCCCTGGACTGAAAATATGCGCTTAGAGCTTGAGAAGAAATGGGGAATTAAAGCCTATGATATTTACGGTTTGAGTGAAATTATGGGACCCGGTGTGGCCAATGATTGCGAATATCATACCGGATTGCACGTTCATGAAGATCACTTCTTTCCCGAAATTGTGCATCCCGACACAAAACTTCCTGTAGCTGATGGGGAAGAAGGTGAATTGGTTTTCACTACCCTGACTAAAGAAGGAATTCCCTTGTTAAGGTACAATACCCGTGATTTGTCAACCCTGAATCGTGCAACCTGTGAATGTGCTAGAACAACAGTACGCATGAAAAAGATTACAGGACGAAGCGACGATATGTTGATTATTCGGGGAGTAAATTTATTCCCATCACAAATTGAACACGTGTTGCTCGAAATGGGCGAAACCAGTGCTCATTACATGCTTTATGTGGATAAAATCAACAACCTGGACACGCTGGAATTGAAAGTGGAGCTGGACGAAGCCAACATGATGGAAACCATACGTGACCTGCAAAACCTTTCGAAGAAAATTGAACATGCACTTAACAGTGCAATTGGCTTGAGTGTGAAAGTAACGCTGGTTGAACCAAAAACCATTGCCCGCAGTGAAGGAAAAGCGGTGAGGGTGATTGATAACCGAAAAAAATGATATTTAATTCGTGATATTCGCTTCGCTGTTATTTATTTCGCGATATTTACTCCCTTCGGTCGTGGTATTGTGAAAATTAGTGTAATTAGTATTAATTCCTGTAATTCGTTTCTATATGATTAAGAAAGAACTTGTCGATTCGCTTTTTACTCAGTTTGGTGAACCCGATATTACCGGTTTATCAATACGTGAAGTAGGAAAACTTGTATCACAGATTGAAGAGCAAAGTGGGGTGGAATTTATTCACATGGAAATGGGAATACCCGGTTTGCCTGCCTCGGCTATTGCCATTGCAGCCGAAAAAGAAGCGCTGGATAAAGGACTTGCCACGCAATATCCGCATATCGAAGGTATTCCGTTTGCCAAAACTGAAATTGCCCGATTTGCTAAGCTGTTTATCAACCTGGATGTTACACCATTGAATTGTATCCCGACAGTAGGGGGGATGCAGGGAAGTTTTGCGGCTTTGCTGGCTGCTGCACGCACTAATCCTGAAAAACCATACACACTGTTTATCGACCCGGGTTTTCCGGTTAATAAATCGCAATTACATATTATCGGAGTGCCGTTTAAACATTTCGATATTTTAAATTTCCGGGGAGAGAAACTGAAAGAAAAACTGGAATCGTTTCTGATAGAAGAAAATGTGTGTTCAATTTGCTATTCGTCTCCCAATAATCCATCCTGGATAAGCCTCACCGAGCGTGAATTAAAGATAATTGGCGAATTGGCAACCAAATATGATGTCATTGTGCTGGAGGATTTGGCTTATTTTGGTATGGATTTTCGTCAGCATTATGGTCAGCCGGGTATTGCGCCGTTTCAGCCAAGCGTTTCCCGTTATACCGATAATTATATTTTATTGCTTTCGGCTTCCAAGATTTTCAGTTATGCCGGTCAACGTATTGGTATGATGATCATTTCTGAGAAACTTCGCACCCGTCGCTATCCGAATCTGAAAAACTATTTTAGCAATGATATACTTGGACATTTCATTTCGTATGGCGTGTTATACGTAACCACTGCGGGAACCTCGCACACTGCACAATACGCGTTAGCCGCCATGCTAAAAGCCGTGAACGATGGCGAAATTGACTTCGTTGCGGGCCTTCATCCTTATGGCGAGAAAGCCAAAATAATGAAAGCATTATTTTTGAAATACGGCTTTTATATTGTTTATAACGACGAAGACCGTCCGCTGGCCGATGGTTTTTATTTTACTATTGCCTTCCCCGGTATGACAAGTGGCGAACTGATGAAAGAATTTTTGTATTATGGCATCAGCGCCATATCGTTAGCCATTACCGGTAGTGAAAACCCCAACGGACTGCGTGCCTGCGTTTCGTTCGTTAAGATGGATCAAATGGAGGTGTTGGAAGAACGGTTGAAAGAATTTAAATCGGTACATTAATACACTGTTAGGATTTAAAAACAAAAGAGCAAGTCACCAGACTTGCTCTTTTGTTATAGATTATCAAATTTATAACCCTTAGTAGAGATATTTTACCAATCATTCCCCCTTATTCGTATTCAATGTTTGCTGATAGTGTTTCATAAATTGTTCATACTCCTGAGCAAATGTTTTCTTTTGATGATGTGCTTTTTGATTGAGAATATATTTGCATGTACGGTCAATATCTCCTTTCGAAACAGAAAAAGCCGAACACGAATCCTGCCATTCAAACCTTCCTATTGTAAGATGATTTTCATTGATGAACTTTGCTGATAGTTCAGCTATTTCAGTTGCAATCCATTCATCGTTGACCTTTGGTGAGCGTGAAATTAGAAAATGAACGTGTTCAGGATTAGCATAAATGGCATACATTTGACAATCACGATGATTTACCAATCCTGTTATATATTTTTCAATCCTTTCTCTGTTTTTCTCTGGGATTAATGCCAACCGATGAAGAGATGTGAATATGAAATGTGTGTACAGATTATTGTATTCAATTTTCATTTTAATAAGGGGGTGGTATTATTATTGGATTTTCTACTAAGGGAACTAAATATCTTTAAATCTTCCCTTAGTAGAGAGTAATCCAATAAATAATTCCCTTATTTTTCCTTTCTGTTTTAATAAGGGGTGATATTGTTATGTATTTTCTACTAAGAGGAATATATGCCTAAAATCTTCCCTTAGTAGTGAGAGTAATTCAATAAATAACTCCCTTATTCATAATAATAAGGGGGTGGTTTTCTGTATGAAATTCTACTAAGGGGCAAATTTTATTTGAAACTTATGTATTTTTGATATAAAACTCTCCTTTTTCAGGATATAAGTAAAATAGTTCGTTATCTAAAAATAGTTTGTTTATACTTTTGAATTCATCTGCTTTAAATACGTTTTCAACATTAAAAACTTCCAAATCATAGATAAAGTTTCCATTTTCATCTCTATTGTTGCATACTCTAAAGTATTCTTGTAAAAGAAGTTGTTCTACCTTTTTGTATAGTTTTATCTGGTATGCCTTGTTTAAAATATCATTGCATAATACTTCATTAAGAAAAACTTCAAGTTCTCTATAAATACGATTAATTGGATATAAAACACTGTTTCTGAAACTTGAAATTTTGGGATCTCCTTCTTTTAATTCAGACATTTCAAAACTTAGAAATTGAAATAATAGATTACAGTATTTTATACCATTTGATTTTTCTATATCTCTA
>JBAWXD010000070.1:0-16226 GCA_037144275.1 Paludibacter sp.
GTGGGAAAGCCGTTCCACTATTTACTGATACATTAAGTAACCCGTAACCGGCACCATAGTAAAAGCGGACAATATATTTTCCGGCACTTGATACATTGATACTACTGAATGTAAGCGTTCCTCCTCCATTATAATCAATATAATCTGAGCTGGCAACATCTTTCAATCCGGTAGATAAATAATTCGTCCCATCTTTCGCATAATAGAAATGAGTCAACCAGAAGTCATTGGCTGTATAAGTTGGAGAACCATACAGGGTAGTAGAATACCAATAAAAACCTGCTTTGGTTGCTGTTCCACCTGAAGTAGTAACACTTACATTGCCCGAAGTACCGGTGCTACCTACTACTGCGGTAATTGAAGTTGCACTCACCACAGAATATGATGCTGCTGCAACTCCACCAAAACTAACTGCTGTTACACCCGTAAAATTTGTGCCGGTGATAGTAACAGTTGCTCCACTTTTTTGAGGAGTTGAAGGAGAAAACGATGTAATGGTTGGAGCTTGCGCATTTGCACTCAAAATAGATAAGCAACATAGCACCAATACAGTGTACATTCTGAAAAGTAATTGTGTTTTCATAATAAATTAGAATTAAAGAATTTAGAGTGTGCAAATATATATTTGTATATACAAATCGTTGAAAACATTTCGTTCAATTAATGCTATTTTTGCGTCAAACTTACTAATGAATTGTTTATTAAGTGATGTTTTTTTGTTTTAAGTTGCTGAATTCAAGTTATTATTTACTTCTTTTCGAAGAATTTGGATAAGTTCTGTTTTCCGAGAAATTCTTAATCATTTCCTGCCGTTGAGATTCCGGCATTTTCTGAATCACATTTATATCCTTCGAACCAAAAATATCCTCCAAAAATACAAGTGGTTCTAACTGATTGTATGTTGACCACGGTAAATAGAAACCCACACCATGACCTCTTGGAGAAGAAATTGACATGGCTTCTCCTACAAATCCATTTGCAAATCCTTTTATTGGATCGTTTTTTATATCCCAATTTACAAATTGACGGGTATTGAATAGCAATAGTTTTGAAAAGTGAAGTAACTGCTCATCACCGGTATAAAGATACGCTCTGTAAAAATTCAACGCATCAATTGCGGCATAAGTATCAGCTCCGGATTGGCCTGTGGCAATAAGACTTTGACCGCTTACCGAACGATTTAGCGGAAAAATTACTTTCGGATCGTCTTTGGGAATCGGAATATCCCAACAGACCACCCAAGTCCGATAAAAATAAATTGTTTGAAGCACTGCGTCCATCCATTTTTTATCATTATCCAAATCGTACAATGCCCAGTATGCCCGTAGCGCCATCGATGCCGATTCCTTATCCATCACATTGGGATTATCAATTGCACCTCCAACGTATTTGAAATTAATCATTATATCATTTAGCATGTAATCTCCGGCTTTAATTGCTGCTTCTTTGTAGCTTTTATTAGCAGTTGCCATATACATTTCAACCAAATACGGAATGATATGAGTCGTGCAATTTGTGAAATTAGTGCTGTTGATACCGGTATTATAATCGTACTTATTATAAAATCCACCCTCTTTCAGTTGTATTTTAACACACCAATCGGCGACATTCTTACAGGTGTTTAACCAATTGGGTTTGTTTCGTTTATATTGTTGTTCGTAATTCCATGCTCTTAACAAACCAATCATGCCATCACCAATTTCCCTGATGGCAACTTCGGGACCTCGCCAGGTCTGTGGATAAGGATCGTACCATGTTTTAGGACAACCACTTGCCGAAACACAATTAGTTGCCCAAAAGTCAGCCATTTGCTCACCTTTGGTAAGATAGTCGGCATTGTTTGCTTTCAATCCTTCTCTTATCAACAAAGATGCGTTTCCGGGTTGCTGCCCTACAAAACCGATATTATAATTGTAATCTTTTTCCGAATCAATTCGTCCATCAAGCAAAATACGAAAAGGAACTCCCGAAGCACCATGTATTGTTTTCCAATAGATACTTAACACGTCGAGTTGAGATGAATATACTTTGTCTAAATCGCAATTGTAAAGCTTGGGCGAAAATAAGTTGTAATAAATATCCCATGTATTTTTTAAAGCGTTTACATAACTATCCTCATTACTAAGGCGAAAAGCCATTTTGTATTGATGTTCGGTAGTGGTTTGGAGTGGATGACTACGATAACACCAACGTTTATCCAAACTTTTTCGCTTAATATATGATCTTTCTCCCTCTGTCCCCGGGTAGGTAATTCCGATAGTGGGTTGTTGATTATTTCTCATTCCAATGGATGCAAATTTCATCCGGCTGTCAATAATTCTATCCAATCCAAGTTCTTCTTTAAAGGTACTTCCGTCGGGATGAATGTTTGAAACTGAAAATGTGAAACCATCTTTTTTGTTTTGAAGCATAAAAATCGGAAGTGGAAGTCTGTCTACTCTAAACCAAAATTCATTATCAGTCATATTGGCGGCTAAACTTCTTGGATTTACAAACTCGTTCGATTTGTACCAAACTCCGGGAACAAAAAAATCATAGTCGGACATTGCAGATGTTTTGTTTTGATACAAACTTATACGGGTAGAAAAGCCAATCTCTGCAGCACCTACTTCCAACACCTGCACATTTCGACTTAACTGAAAAGTTCCTGATTTATCAATCGCCGTATAAATATCCTGAAACTGAATTTTTGAACCGCTGGGTGTGCTAATTACTGTTTTGCAAATTATTGAATTGTTGTTGCCTGATATTGGCTGACTATAAGGAAATTTATACCAATTAACTCCGTGTTGGCTAACTATTTCTATTTCGATGGGGGTGGTCTGAATGTACGCTGACTCCGGAGTAGTATTTTCTACTTGTAACCCAAAACGATTTGGCTGAAACTCGCTAAAAGTAAGTACAGAAGCGCCTGATTGTAGAGAAAAAACCTTAGCATTCAGAAATGTTGGGAAATATGTAAGTAATACGAAAAATAAAAATCTTTTGAGGATATTCATTTACTCCAATTTTTTAGTACCAAAAATGGTTGACTTTTTGAGTGAAAGAATGACAATCAGTGAACATTAAATTAGTTGAAATACGCAATGATTTAACACTCCTTGGGTGTATGCAAGTATTCATAAACCTTTTAACCATTCCAAAGCAGTGTTTTCGTCTTGAAATACTTTTAATGGAATACATTTATTACTACATGCTAATTCAAAGAAAGAATAGAAATCCCAATCTTCTTTATTTGCAATGTATGCAGTTGGAATACGCCTTAATTCAATATTATTAGAATCATAATAAGAAGAAAACCAATTATATGCTTCTCCAATTGAAATTCTGTTTTTTGAAAATCTATGATCAAAAATTACTTTATAGTTGTTTTTATTTGCTTCCAACAAAATTTCCAATCCCATTAAAACGACTTCTTTGGTTATTAGATCTCCTTTGGTTGTTACATAAATCGTTTGGTTCTCTGAATTTATTTCATAAGTGTACTGCATTATTTTTCGCATTTAAACCTATATTCTGTTGTTTAGCAATACGTTAGCAATTGTGTGTTATTTGTCATTAAATGGTGAATTTATTATTCATATTCACAGAGGTATTTAACACATATTATGTCTACAGAAATACTTTTTGCCAATTAACCATATTTCAACTGCTTTATTATTTTACTTCAAACTTGTAAATACAATTATGTATATAGATTTCTCCTGGATTTAAAACAGTACTAGGAAAATTGGGTTGATTTGGACTATCCGGGTAATGTTGTGTTTCCAAAGCAAAAGAGGTTCTGAAAGCATAAACTTCACCATATTTTCCTGTGTCTTTTCCTTCGAAAAAATTACCACCATAAAATTGAAGTGCAGGTTGGTCGGTAATAACCCGCATTAAACGACCGTTTGAAGGTTCGTAAATAACAGCGGCTTCAGTTGTTTCGCCTTGTTTTTTGTCCAAAATCCAATTGTGGTCATATCCTTTACCAAATAGCAATGCTTGGTAGTTTTCATTTACCCTTCCACCTATTGTTGTAGGGTTGGTAAAATCCATTGGAGTGCCTTTCACTGCAAGAATCTGTCCTGTTGGAATTAGTCCGTCGTCAGTAGGTGTAAACGTGGAACCATTGATCTGAAGAATATGCGTATTAATGGTTTTGGCTGTGCCTTCAGAGAATCCGTTCAAGTTGAAAAACGAATGATGTGTAAGATTAATTACTGTCGGTTTATCTGTAGCAGCTGTATATTCTATTTTCAATTCGTTTTGATTCGTCAACGTATAAACCACTGTATCCGAAACATTTCCGGGGAAACCTTCTTCACCATTGGGTGAAAGGTAGGTTAACTCCAATGCATCTTCTCCAATCCGGTTTTTAAATGCATGAGCTTTCCAAACTACATTGTGATATCCTTTTGGTCCACCGTGCAATGTATTTTTACCATTGTTCAGCGGCAGTTGATAATTTATTCCATTCAACGTAAATTTCCCATTTGCAATGCGGTTTCCATAGCGTCCGATTAATGCTCCGAAAAACATTTCATTCGATTTTTGATAATCATTGAAGGTTTTGTAACCGGTAACAATATCGGCAAATTTGCCATTCCGGTCGGGTATCCAAAGTGCAACCACCCGGCCGCCAAAATTAGTAATCTGAGCCACCATGCCCGAATTATTTTTCAGGGTATAAAGCGACACTTCCTTTCCATTCAAAATTCCTTTGAAATCAGAATTAGGAATTAGTTTAGCACCCAAGTCTTTGCCATTCAGATATTTAACGGTATTTTGCTCATTTTGATCAAAAGGGGTATGATCCCTGCGATAAATATCGTGGAACCAAAGTTTAGGTTCAACTCCAGAAGGTGTAGGTTCATCCCATGCATAAATGGTGTTGGTTTTTCCAGATACAAAACCCCAGTTGATAGCACCAATATTGTTACTTTTGAGCAAAGGCATTATGTTTGTAAACTTACTGTCGTGTTTACGAGCCATGTATTCGGTGCAAATCATTGGCCGGTTAAATAATTTGAGGTAATTTATTTCTGTTTGATGGTCTTTAACTCCCGAATAATTATGATACGTTAGAATATCTGAGTTTTCTACCTGAAAAACATTCAATTCGTTACATTTGAAATACCATAAACCGCAAGTAAGTGGTTGAATTGGATTAACTTCACGTGCCCATTTAAAAACATTTCTGAGCAATGGAAGGGAACTAATGCCATGCTCGCTGTTGCCAGGTTCGTTGTACACGTCCCACATCAGAACTCGTTTTTCATTGCCAAAAGTTGTTAGAATATCTTTTACATACTTTTCCAATACTAGAAATAATTTTGTTGTATCATTTCGTAATGATACACTTGGATCTCTCACCCATCCGGAATTATGAATGCCCGGCTTGGGGTCGGGTTGTTTTCCATAAACAGATTCAGGATTCCAACAATCATCAAAGAAAACAAACATAGGACGAATCTTGTGTTTAGATGATATAGTTAAAAATTGATTGATGCGGTTTTTAAATCCTTCGGCATCATTTTTCCAAACCACGCTGCTTAAAAATACACGCATGGTGTTGAATCCAAGCTCCTCTGCCCAACCAAGTTCTTTGTCGATAGTAGCAGCATCGAATGTTTCGGCTTGCCACATTTCAATTTGGTTGATGGCAGTACTTGGTTGGAAATTACAACCACTAAGCCAGGGTTGTGTGGAATACCAATTTGCAGCTTGTTGCTCGGTCCATACTTTTGTAGATGAGGTTTTCACTTTGGTAGAATGTGTATTTCCTGCAAAAGAAAAACTTGCCGTAAGTACGGCAACAATAATCAAACTGACTATTTGGATTGATTTTTTCATATTATTTCTTGAATTATTCATTGGTTTAGTTAATCCCGGAAGGCTTTGGGATCTTTACTGTTGTAGCCAATGGAATTCCAAAAATTGGGTAATCATTTTTATCCCAACAGAATTTCTGAATACGAGGAGTACGAGTGTCTTTATTCCCCGGAGGGTCAGTTTCGGTATCACGTGCATGGTAAAGGATATAATCTTCTTTGCCATCAGGCGATTTAAAAAAGCTATTGTGGCCAGTTCCATAAACACCGTTCTCTGGCGATTGGACAAATACAGGCTTAGTACATTTCTTCCACGATGTTGGATCTAGTAAGTTATCACTTGTTTTGGCACTTAACAGACCTAATGAGTAATAGGGTGTCCAGCATCCACTCGCTGAATATGCAATATGAATATATTTGCCTCTGGGACTGGTAAGTGGTTGAGGTCCTTCGTTTACTAATATTTTGTGAGATGGTGTCCATCCATTTTTATTGATGTATTTTGTTTCCCACTCAAATTCTGGTTTTGAAATTAGCACTCTTTCCGAGCTAAGCGTCCATGGATTCGACATGGTAGCAACATAGATACATTGAGTTTCAACATCCACTCTACGAGTTTGCCAACCAGACCAGACCATGTACCATTTACCTTTATTTTCAAAAACGGAACCATCAATTGCCCAGTTATGGTCCATATCCGTACTTACTCTTCCTTTCATAACAAAACTTCCTTCTAAAGGATTTTTATTGGAATTTTCAAGCACATACAATTGATGATTATCAGAGTTGCCATCATCTGCGGCATAATACACATACCACTTCCCGTTAATATAATGAATTTCGGGTGCCCATAGATCTTTTGAGTTTTTTGGGTCTGAAGGTAGCCATATTGTTTTTCTTGTAGCATTCTGTACGTTTGTTATATCCTTTGTAACCCATAATACCAAACTATCTTGCATGGTGTGCATATAATAGTATTTACCATCGTGCATTAAAGCCCAGGGATCTGGACCGACTTTAGGGAAAATTGGATTGTTAAACGTACAATGCGGCTCTTTATCATTCTTCTGCATGTTTTTTTTAGCATAAGAAGCACATAATATAAGCGAAAGAAGTGCAATTAATAATGTTTTTGATTTCATAAAAAAAATATATGTTAGTGACTAATATCAATCAAATACTAGCTATATTGTTGATAATATGCAATATATATAGTTTCGCCCCTATATTTTTAAGACATAAAACTAGCATTCCGTTAAAGTTTACAGTTTAAAAGTTCGTAATTAAAATCGCAGCATCCAAAAGAAGTAAACGGCAATTTTAATATGTCAAAAATCTATTTTTTTGGAAATACTGATATGTTATTGAGGCAATCCTTCTATTTTTAAAGTTTCAGAAAAAATATAATAATTTGGAGTATTATTTAATTCCAAAGCCACCCGGCAATAGGCAAAATCCCTAAAATTGTTAACATACATGGATCGATAGGATGGCGATCCAGTAGATATATTCATTGGTATAACAACATTGGCACTGTCTGTAATCGATTTAATTACTTGTGCGGAAAATGTAGTTGCACTATTTACTAAAGAAGTAGTGCTTAAGAAACATCTAGCCCTGATAACTTTTGAAGAGATGTTAATTGTTCCTAGTGTTTTCTTAACTTTGAAGTTGGCAACAATTTTTCCACTACTAACAGATAACGCAAAATTGCTAATTTGAAAATACGGAGTAACTTCAATGTCTTTCACAACATCTGAATTAATCGTCATAGGTATTGAATCGTAGCCCAATCCCACACCTTTTGACTTAAAATCTTTGAATTCAAATGGATATGGATTATTGGCAAGTGTCAACCAATAATCGCCAGGGAAAATCAACTGTGTGAAAGCTCCACTTTCGTCAATTCTAACATTAGTTCCTGCATCAATTTTTCCAAACCCTTTTTGAACAAGTGTAATAACCCCGAAGCTTGGATTTCCATCAAAAGCGTACTTGTTTCCATTGTACACAATATTGCCCTTAAAAGTCAGACTTGGTGCATCATAGTTATCATATTCACAAGATGAAAATAAGGCTGTGAATAGAATTATACTGAGAAATACTATTTTTTTCATATCTTTTTTCTATTAATGATTTGGATTTTTTACAATATATGGATTTCCTGTATTCATAGGATAGGTTGCATAATACATTTTTAAATCAAAATTGATAGGTTGACCTTTGTCCGAGCTAGACCCACGATGCTCAATAATTACTTTTCTATAAATCCATTTTCCATCAAAAGGGTCACCCGGTGCATAAATCTTATATGGCCACAAACCGTACATAATTGCATTTTGATTGGTCCTGTCATAAGCCCATACATCGTTTGCAATTCTCCAACGTTTTAAATCATTGTAGCGATGATCTTCGTAAGCAAGCTCTACTTTTCTTTCGTTCATAATCCTATCGAGCGTCAATTCTGAAGCATTAATATTAAATGAACTTCCTCCGGCACGACTTCTTATTTGATTGATACAATTCAATGCAATGGTTTGAGTAGATTGACTATTATAAGTTGGCACACCATTTTGATTTAGATAAAATGCTGCTTCTGAAGCATTTAACAATACTTCTCCGTATCTGAATACAATATACGGAACTGTGCTTGCTCCTGCTGCCTCAGAACCAGAATTGGTATCTACAAACTTGCGCAACAGAAAACCTGTATGTGATACATACGTACTAATTTGATGAGGACCTTCATCTCCGGTAATTTGTATTCCATTGTAATACCCCAAAGTTGGATCGATAATATTTTCCATTGCTGGTGCAACTTTAAATGTATAACCCGTAGTAGTTTTCAATGCTAATCCTGCCTGAAAGTTTAATGATACACCTCTGAAAGCAGCCCCGGGAGTAATAATTGTACCTTGAAGACGTGGGTCGCGCCCAGCAAATATATCAATTGGATTGTCGTATATTATGTAATTATAGGTCGAAGTGACAGTTCCCATACTTTCAATATGATCACCATCACTATAAGGAATAATTGGAATAATAGAGTGTGTGGCAACATCTTCGTAACTATTTGCTAAATTCAATACCGGATTTATTTGAGCTCCCGTTTTTAATGCTGAATGTAATGTTCGACAAATAGCTCGGGTAGTGAAATTATTTGTCTTATTTTTACCATCATAGTTTTTGCAGAATATAACTTCAGGGTTATTTGTTTCGCTTTGAAAAATCTGGGCATAATTACTTGCGAGATTGCTATTTTTCTGATAAAGTGAGTAAGTATTCATACTTTGCAATTCGGAATATGCATCCAAACATTTTTGCAAGTATTCGTTTGCCTTATTTTTATCAATTCCCGTAGCTCCACTTGGCAAAATAAGTCCTTTTGTTGCACTTTTATCACTGTTATAAGCAAGGGTGCCAGCATAAAGCATAGCACGACACTTTAACGCTAACGCACTTCCTTTTGATGCTCTGGTCGTAACTTTAATATTTACCAACGCCAAGTCTGTTTTTATACTATCCAATTCATTTGCAATGTAGTCATACACTTCAGATTCCTTATTTCTTGGTTTTGCCAGTTCCAAAGGGTCTTGTACATATTGGGATACATCTTCAATAATTGGAACTCCACCCATTCTGGTAACCAAAGTAAAATAGACATAAGCTCTCATATAGCGTGCTTCGGCTATAAAATACTTCTGGTTTACAGCAGTGACATCGGTTCCAATAAAATTCTTGAGACAATAAATGTGCTGGTTAATTTCTCTAATTAAACTGTAATCATAGTAACTTCTGTAATCCTGATTCTTATTAGTTGAAAATGCCCAATAGTCGCTATTGTTGGTTGCTTCGTCCCAACTTGTTATATCATACGAATCGCCATCATTCGAAAAATCTTGTTCATAGCGCAATCTTGAATATAAATTAGCGCATACGCTGCTTATGCTTGATACACTTGAGTATGCCTGTGTAGCTGATAAAACTGTTGTATCTTGTTGTGTTAGCCAATCGTTACACGATGAAAGGGTAAGTCCTAGCATTAAAACTATAATTATTTTATTTTTCATTTTTTTCTTCGTTAAAATGTTAAACTCAAACCTATTGTCAATACTCTGCTTTGAGGATAATCTGTACCGTTGACCGTAGAAGTTTCTGGATCAATCCCGTAAGCACCCAGTGTATCCCAACAGAATAGATTACTACCCTGGAAATAAAAACGGGCCTTTTGAATGGATACCTTTTTAGTCCATGTTTTAGGAAGAGTATAACCAATTAGGAAATTTCTTAATCTTAAATAACTAACTTCTTTGGAGTAAAAGTCATTTTCTCCTCGTGCCGAAGGGCTACCATCTCGTAATGCTGGAAATGCACCTGGAATCCAAGGAGATTTTGGATCAAATATATCTTCATGATGCCATACATCAATACTATTGTATACATATCCGCTTACGCTTCTTGAAGTTCCCCATTTCATATACCAATCGGGAACAAATGTATTTATGAAACCTCCCGCAATGTCAGCCGACAAATCTATTCCTTTCCACTCAAATCCAAAGTTAAATCCGACCGACAAAATTGGGTTCTTATTTCCTTGAGATGAATCCCAAGGCCAATCAACTGCAGAATAACCCCGAGGTCTCTTGTCGGAATTATTAATAATTCCATCGCCATTAATATCTTTAAATATGAGATCACCAGGAAGTAGTGTTGTGTTATTTTTACCATCTACATTCACAGGATAGGTATCTATTTGGCTTTGGGTTTGAAAAACACCTATCGTTTGCCACATCCATACTTGTCCGTTTGAAACATTTGCCCAACGATTATTGCGGCTATAATAATATTTGTCCAAAGCGTTATAAAACAATTCACCATATCGGTTTCCATTCATTTGTCTAGCAAGGGTTGCATTAGCACCAACAAAATATTTGAAATTACCAATTTTATCATTCCATTTGATAAATCCATCAATCCCTTCATTACTATCGGAATTTAAATTTTGGGCTAAAGCAGTTAAACCACTTTCAAGCGGAAATACTACATCATTTGGGATGGCAGCAATTCCATTTCTTTCTCGTTTAAACACATCAATTTCTGCGGTAAGCTTATTATCAAAAAATCCTAAATCAATACCAACATCTTTTATCGATGTTGTCATCCAAGTAAGTCCAGTATTGGGAATCCCTTTGAGGGATGAACCTACAACCATAACATTCGTGTTACTTTTGGTAGGATCTGTTGGCATATTTGTACTTCCAGCATTATAATTATAACCAGATTGATATCCAAAATTAGGATAGAGGCTACCGATATTATCATCGCCCATTTGACCATAAGAAGCTCTAAGTTTGATATTTGTCAACCAACTGGAGATGGAAGAATTCTTATAGAAGTTTTCTTCTGATATTCTCCATGCACCCGATATTGAAGGAAACAATCCCCAACGGTTAGCTGCTGGAAATTTCCAACTACCATCATAGCGTCCAGCTATGTCTATAATATATTTTTGTTTGTAATCATAACTGGTTCGAAAAATGAAACTTGCAGTTGAATATTTTTGTGATGTTTCATTTGCAGTGTTATTTTCATCAGTCGTCATTAAGTCAATAAAAGGATTTGTAACAGGATTTTGTGTGATGTTCAGGTGATTAAGCTGTTGTTCATAACACTCGAAACCCGCCACAGCTGATACATGGTGAACTTTTGAAAAAGTGTTGTCGTAATTCAAAGATGCTTGTCCGGTAATGTTTTGTATATTATCCCTCGTTCTAACCATATAAGTGGAACCACTTGCCTGCTTATCATACATAAGATTGTATGCATTTGTAGTTTTGTTATACGAAAATTCCTGCCAACCTTTTTCATTATTATTCATATTATTATCGGCATAATAATAGGAGAAGGTACCTTTTGCAGAAAGTCCTTTAAGTGGCAATTGATATTCCAAATTAAAATTATTTTGACTGGTACGCCAGGTTTGAGTATAGGTGCCTGCATATTGTTTTGTAAATGCAGCCATATTTCTGGCATCATTTGCAACTATATAATTTAAGTACAGCGGATTATCATTTGCATAAGGTCTATAAATTGGTTGTAAACCAAAAAGGGATGTCTTTATTAAAGTGTAGTCGTCACTACCTGGTAATCCGGGATTACTCGTGTTATCTATTTTCCCAGATATTTGTATTCCTATTTTTAGTTTATCTGTGGGTCTAATCTCTACATTAGATTGTAAATTAGTTCTGTTATAGTTAAAATCTTTAAAGACAGCATCCTGGTCAATATGAGACATTGATACATAATAAGTTACCTTATCGCTTCCTCCTGAAATACTTGCATTTAAGTAACTTTGAGGAGCATCATCGCTAACATAGGATTTTTTCCAATCATATCCCCTGTAGTCTTGACCGGTTGCTGGATCATAAAGACCACTTTCCCATTTTGCAAGTTCTCCTTTTGCATAATCAGTAGTTACTCCCAAGGTATTATTATTTACATCTTTCATGTAATTGGCATATTGCCATTGAGAAGCATTCAATAGAGTCGGGTATTTTGTCCATTGTTGCCAGCCTGTGTAAGCATTTATATTTACTTGTGGTTTTTGATTTGGCTTACCCGTTTTTGTAGTTACAAGCACTACACCATTAGCCGCTTTCACACCATAAATGGCAGCGGAACCGTCTTTCAAAACTGATATATTATCAATGTCATTGATGTCAATGCTATTAAAAAAGCTTTCGTTTTGGATAATTCCATCAATAACATAAAGTGGAGTTCCCATATTTCGTATTTGAAGCGTACTTGCCGAACCCGGTGTTCCACTTTTTTGACGTGAAGTGATACCTGCAACTTTTCCAACAAGTGCTCCTGCAGTAGTGGTAGAAGTTGTACGTGAAATGTCCTGACTACCAATGGTTGTTACAGCTGCCGTTATACCACCTTTTCTTTTAGTCCCATAACCCACCACAACAACTTCATCAAGGTCGGATGATTTTTCTGTGAGAATTACATTCAGAAAACTTTGTGTCGTAATTTGCTTCTCCTGCTTTAAATAGCCTACATAAGTAAATATCAGAATAGACTTAGAAGTAGATGCTTTAATCGTAAATTGACCATTGACATCTGTCATTGTTCCGGTTTTAATTCCTTTTTCAATAACGTTGACACCAATAAGCGGATCACCTTTTATATCAACCACTTTTCCTTTTATCTCCTGAGAGGTTCCAAGTTCTTCGGCGAATGTCCAAACAGGCATTTGAATAAAAACGAATAAGAACAATATTCGGATGAATTGGTCCTTGATTATTTTTTGTGTTTTGTTCATAATTATAACATTATATTTCTTGATTATTTATAATTTATTTAGGGAATAGCATTGTATCCATGAATCTTCAGAAAATACCCCTAAGGCATTCTAATCATTATTGTTTTGACCATAAATTATTTATTTAACTGTTAATTTCTGGGTTGAAATGTATTGATTACCATTAATCTTCAGAATATACTGCCCTGGCTGCAACGTGATTTTCTTTTTGTAAACTAATGACTGCGAATTGATTTGTTCGCTACTAACTTTTGTCCCAACTATATTAAATATTTCAAAAATCAAATTTCTATTCCCCAAATTAGGAATTTCCAACATAAGTTCTCCATTTCTTTTTACAGGATTAGGATAAATACACAAAGACTCTTTTGAAACAGATTCAAGAGCACTATTAACACTTTGTCCATAGTTCGATGATTGAACCTGAGCATAGATTTTAATCAACCGCAATCGTTCTTCGGGTGACAATTTTTGTACTTCTTCAAGATCGGGTGTTCCAAATGCATCTTTCAATCGAAACATAGGATCTAAATGTGCTGCATAATTCCAATTCAAGGTAGATTCAATTCCATTTGCACGGCGTAGGATTGTAACAGGGAAAGCCTCTAATTGTAATCCTTTTGCCTGTCCAGGGTATAATGATTGATCCCAGTTCATGGATTGCTTCGTATCGTGAGCAGACATTCGTGCAATCTGCAAATAAATTTCTTTGCCTGTTAACACATAAAGATGATAATATGCAAAGGAACTCCAGGCAAAGCCTAAATCGGCGGCTGCCCGACCAATTGCGATTAGATGCTGACCCACTATACTTCTGTCCTTTGGAAAAGAAGTAGCCAAAGTCTGATCATTTTCAACAGGAATTTCAAACGAAAAAACCCATGATGCGGTGTATGTAGCTGCTTGCTCTGCAGCAACCAACCACTTTGAATCATTGGTCAAATCATAAAGCGAAAGAAAACCATTCAAAGCCATTTGACCTGATTCACTATCATAAGAATGTGGATTGTCGATCACACATGACAGATAATAGTACTTTTGATGAATATTCGTGTAGCAAAATTCTCCAGCTTTTAGCGCTGCATCCCTATAAGTTTGATTATTAGTTGCAATATATAGTTCGGTTAAATAACGAACAGCACAGATGGTCAAATACTTATTGGTATCAGTGGCGGGGTTTTTGCCGTTTACAATAGAAGCGTGATTATACGAAAAATAATAGCTTCCATCACTATTTTGATTAGCAACTAACCAATCACCAAAACGGGTACAAGCTTTTAACCAGAATGTTTTACTAATATTATTCCGTTTTGCAAAACACCATCCGGTTAACAATCCTTCCATTCCTCCAGTAGCATCTCTCAAGTCGCTGCCAGCTCTGAAACTACCATAAGCACCATTTAATCCCGGATCATACCAGGTACGTGGATAACCTAAGGATGATATGCAATTATTTGCCCAAAAAGTCAAGATGGCATCTCCATAAGATTGTGTTGTAGCATTATTCTTCTCCAGACCTTCCCTGTACAGATAATAACCGGTAGGAATCTGCATTCCTACAAATCCCATCGAATAACTAACGCTACTTGGCAGGAAATCGCTAAGACTTACTGCAAAAGGAAAACCCGGGGCATCTCTGATTCCGCCTTGCGAAGTGTTTGGAACATAGTACTTAAGAAGCGTTTCAATTAATCCATCGTAGCATGACGAAAGATTTACGTTATAGATTTTAGGATTATAGAGATTAAAAGCATCTTCCCACGATGTTTTCATCGCTGTAACATAATCTACTGTGTTAGAGAAACTTAATACCAAATTGTATTTGTGTGAAATACCAACTCGCACCGGATGATTTCTATATCCTCTACCTCCGGTTCGATCAGCTTCAGAACCTGGATAAACAAATGTTTGAAAGGTTGTATCATTTCCCTGTCTGATGCCAAGAGCACCATATTGATAACTTGCACTTGTTGTCACATTATTATTATCACCCGTTATTGTTTCAGGATTTGAACCTTGATGAACAATACTAATGGTGGTACCTGTTGTTTTATTTCTAAACATAACCAAAGGAAGGGTAATACGATCTTCCCGATAATAAAAATAGCTATCTGTACATTGGGGCACAGTTGTTATAAGATTGCACTCAGCTTCAAAATTTCCTTTGTACCACACACTCGGAATAAAGAATTCATTATCTATTATTTTACTTTTCGTTGCAGCTTGAAAACCAAAAAAAGAATTGAAATTGTCAGTTGGTATAGCTTTCAGTACTATTATATTTCTTTCCAAGCTAAATTTTTCATTTCCCAAAGCAATATATTTGTCTGTAACTGAAAACTGTGAACCACTTACACTCGTAAGTATTGTACTGCAAAACAAACTATCATTCACTAATTGAACTGAAGCGTATTTTCCAGTAAGTTTCTTGCCTTTTACCTCCAAATAAACAGGATTTTCCGAATCCAGTGTGTTAATCAGTACATTTCCATAGTTGAATAATAAGTTATATTGATTATCAACAGATTTATTGACATCGATTTTTATATTCCCCGAATTTATTGTAGTCACAACTTGAGCATCAATAAATTGAGTAAATAAAAACGTTGCAAATAAAGTGAATAATAATGGAATATGTTTAAACTGAATTGGGTGCATTTTTTAATAATTTAAGTATGAATATTCAGTTGCTCAAATCGATTTTAAGCAACTGAATACATTTTTTATTGAACAACCACTTTTACCGGGGTTCCATTTACCTTCACCAGATAAACGCCTTGATTGAATGATTTTGTAAAGGAAGTGCCTATTGCAATTTCAGAATTTATTAATCTTCCTTCTACTGAAAAAATTTCGATTTTGTTTTTTTCGTTAGTAAGGCTTGATATCTGAATTGATTTGTTTATCACCGATATTTTAAAGGGATATTCCTTTACAACAGGTACCGCACTTGGTAATCCTTTAAGCAACTGAATACCCAAAGTTATCGGCCAATGTCTGGCTTGTTGAATTTTAATCACATTATTCCAATCGGTTGCTAAAGTACCCAAGGGTAAAGGAAGATTGATAGTAGTGCCGGGGGT
>JBAWXD010000071.1:0-16185 GCA_037144275.1 Paludibacter sp.
TCTGGTAAATTTATTTTAGGAACCACTAATCTGTCTGCAGGTTCAATCTCAGGAGGTTCTTCAACAAGTTATGTTGTTACAGATAATACTGGGACTTTAACTGTTCCTACTACTACTGCAACAGCTACTTTATTCCCGATTGGAGCATCGGCTACGACAAGCTATGATCCTGTAACCATCACTCCAACTACCGGAACTTCTACAGCTGTAAAAGTTACTGCAACACTTTCTGGTACTGCTAATTCTGGAATTAATTATAATTTAAGAGAATGGACAGTAACTCCTGCTACTGCAAGCGCTTCATTACTTGCATTTACACCTTCTTTAGTCGATGCAACTGTAGCAAGTATGATTGCTATTTCACCCTACTATGCTTTGATAGGACGGGCTACCGGAAGTGCTACCTATACAAATTTGAACAGCAGTTATAGCAGTGGAACCTATAGTTCAACTTATAGCTCATTCGGTTCGTTTGTTACCGGTATTAATTCGAATGCAACCGCGCTACAAAATGTGAACAACAATTTATTGATTTATCCTGTCAATAACTCACTTGTTGTTAGAAATGCAAAACAGGGAGATTTAGTTTCTGTATATGGAATAAGTGGATTAAAAGTAGCTTCGTCAGTTGTGATAGGCGACAATACTACTATGTCACTTAAGCCGGGAATTTATATAGTAAAAACCGGATCTACAATTCAAAGGGTTATTGTTCAATAAATAGAGAGTTAATAATTTGATTAAATGCCCCGAAGCGAAAGTATCGGGGCATTTTTTTAACTGTATTTAAGTACATAAACCCTAATCCTACGTCTTGTTTGTAATACCAAATCAATTAATATTTATTTCAATGTCAACTTTGGTATAATGCCGATGCAAAGTAATAAACAGTACAATTAGACGAAGTCGACATTGTACTGTATTATTTCTGCAATTGGTATAACTGTAAATATGAACTTCTGGTATGAAGAAATACTTTCTACTTCTCTTTTTGGTTTCCATTTTGTGTGCCATTGGTCAAAATCGAGGACTCACAAACAATTCAGCGAGCAAATTTAGCAAACTAAACAGCACTGATATCAATGCTGTTCATTGGACCAATGGTTTTTGGGGTGAGCGCTTTGTAATTTTCAAGGACACCATGATTCTTTCGATGTGGAAAACCTTCAACGATACCACATTTAGCCACTCTTTTCAAAATTTTCAGGTGGCAGCCGGTGAGCTCAAAGGAGTTCATCACGGACCTCCTTTTCATGATGGCGATTTTTATAAATGGCTCGAAGCAGTAGCATCGGTTTATGCGGTGACTAAAGATCCAAAACTGGACCAGTTGATGGATAGGATTATTGCTACCATCGTAAAGGTTCAACGTGCCGATGGCTATATTCATACGCCGGTAGTTATTGCCGAAATGAATAAAGGAATTGACTCACACAAACAGGACCAGGAAGTTACCGGTACGCAGACAGGAAAAAAGAACGACAAGGCTTTTGAAAACCGCCTGAATTTCGAGACCTATAATTTGGGTCATTTGATGACTGCCGGAATAATTCATAAACGGTCTACAGGTAAAACAACGCTGTTCAATGTAGCTATCAAAGCAACTGATTTTCTGTGTCATTTTTACGAAACAGCGTCTGCCGAACTGGCTCGAAATGCCATTTGCCCGTCGCACTACATGGGCGTGGTGGAAATGTACCGCGAAACAAAGAATCCACGCTATCTGGAGTTGTCTAAAAATTTGATTAATATACGTGGCATGGTCGAAAACGGTACCGACGATAATCAGGATCGGATTCCGTTTCGTCAACAATATCAGGCCATGGGTCATGCCGTTCGCGCCAATTACCTCTACGCCGGAGTGGCCGACGTATATGCCGAAACAGGCGAAGAGCAGTTGATGAAAAACCTAACCAGCATTTGGTCGGACATTGTGAACCGCAAAATGTACGTTACCGGAGCATGTGGTGCGTTGTACGACGGCACTTCGCCCGATGGCACATTCTACAGACCGGACAGCATCCAGAAAGTACATCAAAGCTACGGCCGCGCTTTCCAGTTGCCAAATACCACGGCACACAACGAAACTTGTGCTAACATTGGTAACCTGTTGTTTAACTGGCGTATGTTGCAGGTTAGCGGTGATGCCAAATATGCCGACATTGTAGAAACTGCACTTTACAACAGTGTGTTGAGTGGAATCAGTATGGACGGCAAACGATTTTTCTATACTAATCCGTTGCGCATTTCACAAGATTTTCCATACACTTTACGTTGGTCGAAAGAGCGGGAAGTGTACATAAAAATGTGTAATTGCTGTCCGCCCAACACGGTTCGCACCCTTTGCGAGGCCCAAAATTACGCCTATAGTCTGGGTAATAATTCGGTTTGGTGCAATCTGTTTGGTGGTAGTCAGTTGCAAACTCTGCTGAATGGAAAAGACAAAATCAGCCTAACGCAGGTATCTGATTATCCCTGGGATGGTAATATCAAAATATCAATAGAAAATGCACCTAAAAAAGCTTTTTCGCTGTATCTTCGCATTCCTGAATGGTGCGAAAAAGCAACTGTGACCGTTAATGGTCAGACGCTTTCGGTAGAAACCCGGGCAAATTCATATACCGAAATCAATCGGGTATGGAAAAAAGGCGATGTGGTGGAACTGGTGTTGGATATGACGGTGAAATTGCTCGAATCAAATCCGTTGGTGGAAGAAACGCGCAACCAGACTTGTGTAAAGCGTGGTCCGATAGTTTATTGTCTTGAAGGTGCTGATGTTGCCGGTGGAAAATCGATAGATAATGTGTTGATTCCGGCAGACATAAAATTCAATCCACGCAAGACTACCATTGCCGAAAGTTCAATCGTAGTTTTGGATGGCACTGCTCGATTGGCCAACGAAGATTCGTGGAAAAACACCCTGTATCGTCCGGTCGGAAAATCGTATAAAACGGTTAGTATAACGTTGATTCCCTATTATGCCTGGGGCAACCGCGGTAAAATGGATATGACGGTGTGGATGCCGTTGGTAAAATAAATGTAAACGTAGAGACGCAATGCATTGCGTCTCTACGTTCAAAATAATTATGAAACATACGATTTATTGTTTTCTTCTCTTTGTCCTTATGTGGCAAACGACCAATGCCACCGATATCTACGTTTCCCCCTCGGGAAAAGATACCAACGATGGCTCTGCAGTAGCACCAAAAGCTACGCTTTCTTCGGCATTGCGTCAGGCTCGCGAGATGCGCCGACTGAAAGCGGCAGGCATTGAAAATGGTATCAATATTATCCTGAAAGGCGGAACTTACGAGCAGTACGAACCACTTTATGTCCGACCCGAAGATAGTGGAACGTCTCAATCGCCAACCGTGATTTGTGGTGCTGTAGGTGAAAAAGTAGTGGTGAGTGGCGGTGTAAAAATCAATAACTGGAAAAAAACGGGCAAACTTTTGGTTGCCGATGTACCTGACTTCAATGGTTGCCCGCTGGATTTTCGTCAGCTTTGGGTAAATGGCAAAAAAGCCATTCGAGCACGTGATGTGGCTGATTTTGAGAAAATGAACCGCATTATCCGCAACGATAAAGTGAATCAGGTACTTTGGGTGCCTGCAAAAGCCGTGAAAGCCATTTTGAAAGCCCCTTATGCAGAAATGGTGTTGCATCAAATGTGGGCAGTTTCTTTCCTGCGCATTAAATCCATTGAAATTCATGGAGATTCTGCTGCTGTGACTTTTCTCAATCCCGAAAGCAAATTGCAATTTGAGCGTCCGTGGCCTCAACCTATGATTGGAGCTGGTGTGAACTCCCCATTTTATCTGACTAATGCCATGGAATTGCTTGACGAACCGGGCGAATGGTATCACGATATTCGCAGCCATAAACTTTATTATTATCCTAAAGCCGGTGAAAAAATAAACGAAGCTGTTGTCCCTGCCCTAGAAACATTGGTTCAGGTTGAAGGCACAACAGACCGCACTGTTCAGAATATCCTTTTTAAAAATATCAGTTTTAATTATAGCACCTGGATGCGTCCGTCGGAGAAAGGTCATGTGCCGCTTCAGGCAGGGATGTACCTGACCGAAGGTTATAAACTTCGTCCAGCTATCGACCGTGTTGATAATCATAAATTGGATAATCAGGGCTGGTTAGGTCGTCCGGCTGCGGCTGTAACTGTGTCCGGAGCCATTAATATTAGTTTTGAAGGATGTACTTTTGAACATCTCGGTTATTCGGGTATCGATTATGTGACGGGAACAACTGGTGGTCAGGTGAAAAATTGTATTTTTACCGACATTGCTGGAAACGGATTGGTGGCTGGGAGCTTTTCGCCGGCTTCGCTCGAAACGCATTTGCCTTACAATCCGAAAGATTTGCGGGAAGTTTGTAGCGGTTTGGAAATACGCAACAATCGATTCACTGACGTAACCAATGAAGACTGGGGTTGCGTGGCCATTGCCGCCGGCTATGTTTCGGATTTTAAAATTTCAAACAACGAAATCAGCGAAGTTTCCTATTCGGGTATTAGTCTGGGTTGGGGGTGGAACCGTAATCTGGTATGTATGAAAAATAACCTTGTGGAGCGTAATAATATTCACCACTATGCGAAACACATGTATGATGTAGCCGGAATTTATACCTTGGGTAATCAGCCCGGAACCGTAATTTCGGAAAATTACGTACACGATATTTATCATCCCGGATATGTTCACGACCCGAAACACTGGTTTTATTTATACACCGACGAAGGCTCATCGAACATTACTGTCAGAAACAATTTTACTGAGGGTGAAAAGTTTTTGCAAAATGCCAACGGCCCCGGAAATATCTGGGAAAATAACGGACCAATGGTGAACGACTGTATCAGACAAAAGGCAGGATTAAATCTAAATATAAAATAAATACAAATGGAAATTACAAAAGGAAGTTTAAAAAGTACGATCGCCGTATCGCTTACAAATTATCTTGATGCAGGTGCAATTGTTGCAGGTGCAAGCGGTTTGACGCTTTGGCAAAATTATCTCGGACTTACTGAGGGGCATCTCGGTTGGCTGAATGCCATTAGTGCAAACTGTTTTGGCGCGGCTATCGGTGCTATTATCGGTGGTTTTCTGGCCGACAAATACGGACGAAAAACGATTTATACCTACAATATGTTTGTGTATATGTTAGGGGTTGCCATTATTATGTTTACAGTTAATTTTTCGATGTTGTTGACCGGATTTCTGATTACGGGTATCTCGGTAGGAGCAGGTGTTCCTGCTTCGTGGACGTATATTTCTGAAAATTCGGAAGTGGGTAAACGCGGACGAAATATGGGTATTTCGCAGTTTGCCTGGGGAGTCGGCCCAACCATCATTTTACTGTTGGGAATGTTGCTCGCTCCGGGTAAAGCAGATGCTTCTGCCGGTGTATTATTCAGCTATGTACAAAAAACTGCGACATTCATTTTGGGAAACAATGCGAGTGTTGATGCCATCAATGTATTCAGCAGCCGTCTTATTTTCGGATCATTGTTTATTGTAGCCTTTGTAGCATGGACTATGCAACGAAAACTTCATGAATCAAAAGATTGGGAAGACGCTAAACAAAGCAAAGAGAAACAACCGGGCATTTTCTCGTCTTTTGGCTCACTTTTCACGAATAAGGTCAATATTCGCACCATGCTTTATTTGGCAATTATTTACATTAGCTGGAATATGGTGGCTTCCGTGATGGGTTTCTTTCAACCACATATCTATGAAACTGCAGGCGGACTTTCCAATGGCGACGCTAATATGGTGTCGGCCATACAATGGCTTGTAATTATTGCTGTAACCTATTTCGGTTTTGCCATGTTTGTCGATAAGGTTAATCAGCGCTGGTTCTATTTTTTTGGTACTTTGTTAGGCGTTGCTGCATGGTGTGTCCTCATTTTTATTGGAATAAAAAATTATGCTGCATTATGGGCATTCACCATACTTTGGGGTATCCACGCCGGGGTTGGTGTACAGGCATTTTATGCTCTTTGGGCTTCTGAACTCTTTCCTGCCAAATACCGTGCGGGAGCACAAGGTATCATGTTCTTTTTTGTAAGAGGCATAGCGGGATTATGGGGATTAGCATTTGTCAATATCTATGGAAAAAATGGCGAAGGATTTAATACGGCAGCCTACCTGATGATCGGATTGCTCCTTATCGCATTAATAATAGGCACTATCTGGACACCTAAAACCCGCGGCAAAACATTGCAACAAATCACAAAAGAAAGATACGGAGATGATATTTAAGTTATTAGGCTGCACGTTATTTATTTCATGTTATTGATAGTTATTAGGCTACGCCGTTATTAATTGATAACGCGAAGTTAATAACACGAAGTAAATAACGTGAAACTAATAACATGAAGTAAATAACGTGAAACAAATAACACGAAGTAAATGAACAACAATTCTTCAGCCATCTGGATATGGTATCCGGGCGATTACGAAATCTGGTTGGCTAACCAAATGAACAACTGCCGTACCGAGCGGGGCGCCTTTTTTCCTCATTTCTGGAAAATGGACAGCCATTATGTATTGGTGGAATTCAGCAAAAAAATAGACCTGGCCGCTCCCGAAGAAATTGAAATTGCCGTGGAAGGTAAGTTCAATATTAAGTTGGATGGCAAACTTCAGTTTGGTATGCCGAAGAAATTCACCTTGCCTGCCGGAATGCACAGCCTGAACATTAAAATCTGGAATCAGGCTACTGTGCCCACTATTTTTGTAAACGGAAAAACCTTAAAAACAGATAATAGCTGGAAAGTAACCTACGAAGACAAAGAATGGATTGACGAAAGCGGAAAAGCCAGCGACACTTCGGCAACTATCTATATGGATGCTGAAGGTTGGGTTGATTTTGATACAGCTGATAAACTTCCATCGCAATACAAACTTGCTACCGAAGAGCACAAAGCTGTGACAGTAACCAATGTTCCGGGCGGTCAGTTAATTGATTTTGGCAAAGAAACGTTTGGCTACCTGCGTTTTCATTTGCTATCCGGTAAGGGAAAAATCAATATCTACTACGGCGAAAGCAAAGAGGAGGCAATGGATACTGAGTTTTGCGAAACACTCGACCAACTCACTGTGGATGGCAACAAGGTAACTGACGAGGCATTGGCAATTACTTCTTCCAATGAAGAAATTTTCACCCTGGCCAACAGCAAAGCATTCCGCTATGTGTATGTAACCAAAGATGCCGGCGTGGACTTCGAAGAACTAAGCATGATGTACGAGTTCAAGCCTGAAGTGCAGCGTGGTTCGTTCAAATGTAATGATGAGGAACTGAACCAAATATGGAAGGTTGGGGCTTATACCATGCAATTGACCACCCGCGAATGCTTTATCGACGGTATCAAGCGTGATCGCTGGATATGGAGTGGCGATGCATATCAGAGCTACCTGATGAATTACTACCTGAGCTTCGATTCGCAAACCGTGAAAAACACCACCTGGGCATTGCGTGGCAAAGACCCGGTAACGAGTCACACCAATACCATTTTGGATTACACCTTCTTTTGGTTCCTGGGCATTTACGATTATTATCTCTACACCGGCGATGAGCAGTTCATTTCGCAGGTATATCCGCGCATGCAAACCCTGATGGATTATGTGCTTGGTCGTACCAACAAAAACGGCATGGTGGAAGGTATTACCGGCGATTGGGTATTTGTGGACTGGGCCGATGGCTTTATGGACAAACACGGCGAGTTGTCGTTCGAGCAGGTTTTGTTTGCCAAAAGTCTGGAAACAATGGCTTTGTGTGCCAAACTAGGCAACAACACAGCCGACCAAACCAAATACGAAAAACTGGCTGCTGACCTGCGTGCAAAACTTCTCCCTGCTTTTTGGAATGAAACAGAAAAAGCATTGGTACACAATCGCCTCAATGATGTTCAGCAATCGCAAATCACCCGCTATTCCAATATGTTTGCGGTGTTCTTCAATTACCTGAGTCCTGAGCAAAAACAGGAAATCAAGAAATCGGTATTGTTGAATGACTCCGTGATGAAAATTTCGACTCCTTATATGCGTTTCTACGAGTTGGAAGCCCTGTGTGCTATGGGTGAACAAAAAACCGTAATGAAAGAGTTGAAAGATTATTGGGGTGGAATGATTCGCGAAGGAGCAACCTCGTTCTGGGAAAAATATAACCCCACCGACAAAGGCACACAGCATTTGGCCATGTACGGTCGCCCTTACGGAAAGAGCCTTTGCCACGCCTGGGGAGCCAGTCCTATTTACCTGTTGGGAAAATACTACCTCGGCATTCAACCAATGAAAGCCGGTTACAGCGAATTTACCATTGCACCCAACCTTGGCGGACTGGAATGGATGGAAGGAACCGTACCCACACCGAATGGCGAAATCAAACTCTATATGAACGAAAATACCATCAAAGTTACTGCTACCGAAGGCCGTGGTTATCTGACTTTTAGTAGTGAATTAGAACCACTAACTTCAAAAGGCTTTATTGAGAAATTAGAAGGAAATAATTACCGACTAATGATTGATGAAAAAGGGGAAGTGATGGTGAGATATAATTAGAGCGATTGTTTTAAAGTTTGAGTACAAAAGCGTATTTTTAACGTCCTTTTATTGTAATTTGTCAATAAAATATTAGTTTTTTAGGTATGAAATTCAGACGTTTGGTTGTGTTTTTTGTGATGTTGATAGCACTTGCTGTGAAGGCGGAAAATATTCATGTTTTCACTTTTCAGGATGCATCTAATCGGGTGCAATTTGGAGTAGAAACGCTAAGCGAATCACTCTCACATGCGGGATATAAAGTTGATAATAAGATAGATAAAATTAATTCTTCGACAGATAAAACAATTATTTTATTTGAAAAGAAAAATGTCGAGGCAACTAAATTGCTAAATAAACTGCATATTCAACTTCCACAAGAATTAAAAAAAGAAGGTTTCAATATCCAAACTAAAGGCAATATTACCATTATTTGTGGTGCCGATGGTAATGGCGTCATTTACGGTTGTCGCGAAATAATCGACCGCCTGCATAACTCCAAAAAACTTGAATTGCCCGTTTCATTTACCGACGCTCCTGAAATGGTGATGCGCGGAACTTGTATTGGCGTACAGAAAACCACTTATCTTCCTGGTCGTACAGTTTATGAATATCCTTATACTCCCGAAACTTTCCCCTGGTTTTACGACAAAACGCAATGGATGAACTACCTGGACATGATGGTGGCAAATCGCATGAACTCATTGTATCTGTGGAATGGGCACCCGTTTGCATCATTGGTAAAATTGAAGGAATATCCTTTTTCCGTAGAGGTAGACGACATCACCTTTAAAATGAATGAGGAAATGTATTCCTTCCTGACTCACGAAGCCGACAAGCGCGGTATTTTTGTGATTCAGGCATTTTACAATATCATTCTTTCCAAGCCTTTTGCCGAACATTATAACATACTTACTCAAGACCGCAACCGTCCTATTACGCCACTAATTAGCGATTATACTCGTAAAAGCATTGCCGCCTTTGTGCAGAGATATCCGAATATTGGATTTCTCATAACTCTGGGAGAAGCAATGGACACTAATGAAGACGATGTAAAATGGTTTACCGAAACCATTCTTCCGGGGGTAAAAGACGGCTTGAAAGCATTAGGTCGTACCGACGAGCCACCCATCATTCTTCGCGCTCATGATACAGATGCTAAAATGGATATCGACGCTGCCCGTCCGATTTATAAAAACCTGTACACGATGAATAAGTATACCGGCGAAAGTCTCACTACTTACGAACCAGGTGGTCCATGGGCACAGACACATAAAGAGCTGAGTAAACTGGTGGATGTGCATATCGACAATGTGCATATTCTGGCCAATCTGGAACCATGGCGCTGGAGTTCGCCCGACTTTGTGCAAAAAACAGTGAATGCCATGCACAACGCACATGGAGCCAGTGGTTTACACCTTTATCCGCAGGCATCATTTTGGGATTATCCGTACACTGCCGACAAAATGGCCGTTGGTACTCGCTTAAAACAAATTGACCGCGATTGGATGTGGTACAAAACCTGGGCACGTTATGCCTGGAATTGTCACCGTGACCGAAATGAAGAAATCGCTTATTGGAACCAACAATTAGATGATTACTACGGTGTAACAAATGCAGATGCTCGAAAAATACAAACATCTTACGACGAAAGCGGCGAAATTGCACCTAAATTAATACGCCGATTCGGAATTACCGAAGGTAACCGTCAAACGCTGCTACTAGGTATGTTTATGAGCCAGTTGGTGAATCCGTATAAATACAAAATCTACCCCGGTTTTTATGAAAGTTGTGGTCCCGAAGGTGAGAAACTCATTGAGTACGTAGAAAAAGAGTGGAAGCACCAACCGCATGCAGGTGAATTGCCGCTTGATATTATTGCTCAGGTTATTGCTCACGGCGATAAAGCCATCACGGCCATCGACTCGGTAGAGGGAAAAGCCACTAAAAATGCAGCCGAGTTCGAACGACTTCGCAACGATATGCATTGTTACCGTGAATTTGCCTATTTCTTTTACTTCAAAGTGAAAGCAGCAAAACTTGTTTTGGATTATCAATGGGGAAAAGACATTAAAAATTTGGATGCTGCTGTGCCTTATCTGCAACAAAGTCTGGAGCATTATAGCAAACTGGTGGAGCTAACAAAAAACTCCTATCTGTATGCCAACAGTATGCAGACATCTCAACGTCGCATTCCTATTGGTGGCGATGGTGGTATAAACAAAACTTGGGAAGAATTGCTGGTACAGTATAAAAAGGAATTTTCAAATTTCCAGAACAACCTCATTCTATTAAAATCAAAGCAGAATTTAGAAGTCCCCAAACCAGTCCTTATAACAGCGTTGCCTATTGTAAATGTAAAATTGAATGGAGATTTCAAAACAATTAAACTAGAATCAGGAGCTTCATTGTACAGCGATATGAAGTCGGATGTAGAAGAAATTGCTCCGGAACTTGTTGGGATGAATGCAATTTTGCTAAACGCTGCTAAACAAGCCAATAAAGGTACCAAATTGGACTTTGAAACGGCAGAACCGGTAAAACTTTTGGTAGGATTTTTCCGGGATGACCAACGTAAATACGCCAAAGCACCAACGCTTGAAACTGACGCAGCAGCTAACCTTTACGGACAAGCCGACCCACTGATATTAAATGCGTTGAAATTGGATAATCTACCAGCGATCAATGTTCATGCTTATAGTTTCAAAGCTGGAAAAAACAAACTACTTTTACCGAAAGGTTATTGCCTGATTCTCGGCTTTACCAATGGAACTATTGCTCCCCGTAACGCTGGATTGGCTGGTGTGGGCGATGAAGAAACCATGGATTGGATGTTTTATTAAACCACTAATTTCTAAAGGGAATTTTTTGCTTCCAGCAAATTCATGGCTTAATGAAATAAATATCAAATCAGACGAAACTAATTCAATTTCCCTTTCGGGGTTCGGGGTTATATGAAAAAACTTTTTTTACTTATCATACTTTTTCTTTCCACAATTTTATCCGCTCAGGAGGTTCCTCAATCCAGCATGGTCGAAATCTACGAGCAGGTAAAAACACCTTATAAATACGGTTTAGCACTTGCTCCGACAGACAATAACCACAAAATGGATTGCCCAACTGTTTTCCACAAGGGCGATAAGTGGTACATGACTTTTGTTATTTACAACGGAAAAACGGGAACAGACGGTCGCGGTTACGAAACCTGGCTGGCCGAAAGCGACGACCTGTTGCACTGGAATATTAAAGGTCGGTTGCTGTCGTATCGCGACGGTACGTGGGATTGTAACCAACGTGGCGGTTTTCCTGCTTTGCCAGATATGACTTGGGGTGGAAGTTACGAACTTCAGCACTATAAAGGGAAATACTGGATGACCTATATCGGCGGCCCGACTGCAGGATATGAGCAAGGACCACTAAGCATTGGGTTGGCCTGGACGGAAGCTGCAAACCTCGGTAAAGCCATTGAGTGGCAGTCGGCCGAGAAGCCTATTCTTTCAAACAATGATAAAGATGCTCAATGGTTCGAAAACCTCATTCAGTACAAAAGCACCATTTATTGGGACAAAAAGAAAAGGCTCGGAGCGCCGTTTGTGATGTATTACAATGCCGGCGGAGTTCATCCGAAAACCAGACTGAAGGTCGAACGCATAGGTATTGCACTATCCAACGACCTGAAAACCTGGAAACGTTTTTCGGGAAATCCGGTATTTGCACATGAAATTCAGGGAATGATTACAGGTGATGCACAAATTCAGCAGTTCGGAAATTTGTATGTGATGTTTTATTTTTCGGCATTCAACACCAATAAGCCCTACAAGGCCTACAACACCTTTGCATGCAGCTACGACATGATTCACTGGTACGACTGGCAGGGTGACGATTTGATTACGCCATCAAAAGATTACGATAAGCTGTTTGCCCACAAAAGTTATGTGGTCAACTACAAAGGCGTGGTGTATCATTTCTACTGCGGAGTAAATAAAAACGACCAACGCGGTATTTGTGTGGCTACCAGTAAGCCTATGGGGCGTTCGGAAGTGCATTTTCCGGCTCCCGAAATAAAAGACCGTCGCACAAGTATGAGTCTGAACGAGGGTTGGAAGACCTGGATGGGCAAAGATACACTGAAGGTAAACGTTCCCCACAACTGGGATGATTACTACGGATACCGTCAGTTGACTCACGGAAATCTACACGGAACAGCTACTTATAGCAAAACTTTTACAGCTCCCAATGCCGGTGAGAACAAACAATATTTCTTGCGCTTCGACGGTGTTGGAACGTATGCAACAGTTACGTTGAATGGTAAGAAATACGACCGTTTTCCGGGTGGTAGAATCACTAAAACCCTGGATGTAACCAACGAAATAAAACCCGGACAAGTCAATTCGTTGACATTAGTTGCTGAGCACCCCGAAATGATTGCCGATATGCCCTGGGTGTGTGGCGGTTGCTCGTCGGAATGGGGTTTTAGCGAGGGTTCGCAGCCTTTTGGCATTTTCCGTCCGGTCACGTTAGAAGCAACCGATAAAGTTCGCATCGAGCCATTCGGGGTTCACGTTTGGAATAACGATAAGGCTGATTCTGTTTTTATTGAAACAGAAATAAAAAACTATTCTGCCGAAACAGCTAACATTGAAGTGGTCAATAAGTTGAGTAACGAAGACGGAATTGCCACATTTCGGTTGGCACAAAAAATAACGCTGAAAGCCGGCGAAACAAAGACTATCCAACAAGTTTCGGCTGTTCAAAATCCAAAATTATGGAGTACCGATAAACCCTATTTGTACAAACTGGCTTCGATGATTAAGCGGGGCGACAACATAACTACCGACGAAATTTCCACTCCTTATGGAATTCGCACCGTCAGTTTGCCGGTGAAGCGCAACGACAATGATGGGCGTTTTTATCTCAATGGAAAACCGTTATTTATCAACGGTATTTGCGAGTACGAACATCAGTTTGGCCAATCGCACGCGTTTAGTAACGAGCAAATTGCATCCCGCATAAAACAAATAAAATCGGCTGGTTTCAATGCGTTTCGCGATGCACATCAACCGCACAATCTGGAATACCAACGCTTATTGGACGAAAACGGACTGTTGCTTTGGACACAATTCTCGGCTCATGTGTGGTACGATACCCCTGAATTTCGCTCAAATTTTAAAATATTACTTCGTCAATGGGTAAAAGAGCATCGCAATTCGCCTTCGCTGGTCATGTGGGGTCTGCAAAACGAAAGCGTTCTGCCCAAAGATTTTGCAGAAGAGTGCAGCAATATTATTCGCGAAATGGACCCGACAGCTAAATCGATGCGGGTAATTACGACTTGCAACGGTGGCGAAGGCACTGATTGGAACGTAGTGCAAAACTGGAGTGGAACTTATGGAGGAAATATCGACAATTATGGTCACGAGTTAGCACAACAAAATCAGTTGCTTAATGGCGAGTACGGAGCATGGCGCTCCCTTGGTTTCCACACCGAACCGACTGCCTTTGATGCGAATGGAAAATGGAGCGAAGACCGCGCATGTCAACTTTTAGAGAAGAAAATTAAGCTGGCCGAATCGGTAAAAGACAGCATTTGTGGACAATTCCAATGGGTATTTAGTTCGCATGATAACCCCGGTCGCCGTCAGCCCGATGAGGCATTTCGCGCCATTGATAAAGTCGGTCCATTCAATTTCAAAGGACTTATTTCGCCCTGGGAGCAACCAACCGATGCGTATTACATGTCTCGGGCCAACTATGTTTCGGCAAAGACTGACCCCATGCTGTACATTGTTTCGCATACCTGGCCCGATAGATTTGCCAAGCAAAGTCGTGCTACCGTGGAGGTTTACAGCAATTGCGATAGCGTGAAATTGTATAACGACGCCGTTGATTCGGTTTACATGGGCAAAAAGAAAAACAACGGTCGTGGCACGCATTTTATGTGGGAAAACCGCGATCTGCGTTACAATGTACTTCGCGCCGTTGGTTATTTTGGTGGAAAAACAGTGGCTGAAGATAAAATTGTGCTGAATAATTTGGAAAAAGCGCCGCATTTTGAAGCGCTATATAATAGTGAGGGGGTGACTCCAAGTCACCCTCTCACTAAGGGAAATCCCGACTACAATTACCTGTATCGCATCAATTGTGGTGGCGATGAATACAAAGATGTGTTCGGACAAATATGGGCAAAAGATGATAGTACCGTTTCCCATTCGTGGGCAGCTGATTTCAAGGAGCTAAATCCGTATCAGGCCAGTCAGGGAGTGACTTACGATCCAATTCGCGGAACACATGATTGGGCATTGTTTGGACATTTCCGCTTTGGTAGACATAAACTGAAATACCATTTTGCCGTGCCCGATGGTAAATACCGCGTGGAACTTTACTTCACAGAACCGTGGCACGGAACCGGTGGTAGCGTGAAAACCGACTGCGAAGGATTGCGTATATTCGATGTGGCGGTGAATGATTCAGTGGTACTGAACGACCTCGACATCTGGGCTGAAAGTGGTCATGATGGAGCATTGAAAAAAGTGATTTATGCTAATGTAAAAGCTGGCGAGTTGGAAATTTCATTCCCCGAAGTAAAGGCCGGACAAGCTGTGATTTCTGCCATTGCGATAGCAAGTACCGATATGAATATGAAAGCCCCGGAGCGTACGAAAACCAATTGGTCGTGGGCGGAAGCCGATAAAGAAGTGTTGGAAAAAACACCAAAAGAATTGTTGCCCGAAGATAAAAATGTTCGTACAAGCACCGTTTACGAAGCCGAAAAAGCAACATTGAAAGGGAAATTTGAGAAAGTGACGATTAAAAACAAAGAGGGTATTCGTTTTGGAAAAACCGGCTCCATTCAGTGGACTGTTACTACCGGACTCGCTCAGATTTACGCTTTGCGTTTCAATTACCTGAATACAAGTGGAAAACCTATTAAAGCTAAATTCCTGTTTGTTGCGGCAAATGGTACGGTTATGAAAAACGATGAAATAACTTTCCCCGAAACGGCTGAAAAATGGAAACAAATCAGCACCACCACCGGTGGTTATATCAACGCCGGGCTGTATAAGGTGATTATTACGGCTGAAAATCCCGAAGGACTGGGATTTGAATCGCTGGAAGTACAGTAAATCAGATTTTAACTAAATGAGCGGGCTTTTTCTTTTCGAAAAGCCCGCTCATTATTTTATGCCGTTTTTACAACCAAATGTCCGGTAGAAATAAGTCCCTCAAAACTCAGATCTTCATCAATATCCGGCCAATGAACACCAAAAGGTGATAGCGAAAAATTCTCACGTTGAACCTTTGTGGCACATGCTAATACAGGAAATTCGCTTAAATTATGAACATAAGTTTTCCCCTCGTCGGTTTCCAGATAAAGATGAGTGTTATCGATATTTAAAGCAAACTTTTTCATCATTTCTTATTATAAAACTCGTTCCAACGTTGAATGATTATCTTTTTATTTTCTTCGATAATTGCCTCAGCGTATCGAAGATCTTTTGCTTTTAGGCCTCTGTTTGTTATTAATTCCAAGGGTTCTACTCTAAATTTAGCTTCGCCATCGCTGTTACTTACATGAATATGAATCGGCTCATGATCGTTGGAATAAAAGAAAAAACGCAATCCAAAGAAATAAAAG
>JBAWXD010000072.1:0-16182 GCA_037144275.1 Paludibacter sp.
CAGAGAAAGATAATTTTTTTCATTATATGATTGATTTTGTTAAGTTCTAAAGAAATGGTTTTAGCTTAATAGTTCGCACAAAAACCACTATGCAAATTAAATAATAAACTGACACCTTCAAACAACAAAATTGTTTCAAAATACAGTAAAATTGATACTTTAGTGTGGAAAAACATTTGTCAGTTAGTATTCAATAGAACAAAACAAGCAATGTAACATTTCTCACAGTCTTTGAAACCAAAATCACATTCATTCAAATAATATCTTTGTTATTTTGCAGGATATTAAACATTTACTTATGTTTGTAACACAATAAAAATGTATGCTCCGAATTATCCTTTTATCTGTTATTTGTGTTTTTGTTTTTGTTTTTGGAATTCAATCACAAACTCTGAATCTGTTGCCCGACATTCCTGAACCGGCAACCAATCCTCATCTGCCCACCGCTTTTAATGGCGTAAAGTCTGATAAATCCTTTTCATCAGCTATTGGCGAAGCCGAGGAAACTATTACGGCTGCCTATGCATATCTGCATCCTTCAAGTCCCTATAAAAATCAACAGGCTGTTTTAGACCGCCTGCTTTTTCTTCTAGAGACCGAACTTGGGGGCTGGGATAACGGAACTTATCCACTCAACGACTGGGCTTTTTGTTCGCAGTCAACCTTAGCCTTTCTAATGCTTAAACAATATAAACCAAGCGTAATTCCGGTATCAAGTCAGGCAAGTTGGGAATCGGGAATCCGCAAAAACATTGATGCTATTTTTGCTGCTAAAGCAGACCTTTATACCAATCATATTGTGGGTTCCATCTGGCTCAACGGCGATGTAAAACTAGCCATGGGTGCATATTACGGTTCGCTGGCACTCAATGATGCGGCATCTGCAGCCAAAGCTAAATATGTGATCGAAAACGTGATGACACTGACCTTACTGCCTGATGGCGCAACACATTATGTAGGTTACCAAAATGAATCGCCATCCTATCACGGTGAAGCTTCCATGCGACCGTTTTTGTGGTATTATATCGTCACCCGTTCGCAGATTGTCAAAGATTTTCTGTGCGGAACCAAAAACTACATTCCTTTGATGCAGATCCCTATGGGTGAGGGTTTTAAGGAATGGAGCACATCACCCGCCTGGAAACCGTACTATAACCGAACTACCCTGAAACCTGAAGCCCTTGGCAAAGCTTACCTGAGTGGCGACCCATACAATTATACAATCGGACAGGGAAGTCAGAACCTGTATCTGGTTTTTCTCTACAGGTCGGGACTGAGTGCTGCCACATTGCCCGATAATTATATACTTTACGATAAAAACTGTATGGGACCGCGTGGCAGATACGCTAACTGGGGTGTAATTGCCACCCTGCGCGACCCGAGTGTGCCTTCTCCTGAATTAACTGAAACGCGATACCTGAATATGGATGGTGTAAGTACCATTGTGGGGGCTTTCACACTCAATGCCTCCGCCAGTGCAAGTACTTATCCGCTCAATGCAGCACTTCAGGGCACAGCTCCCGAAGTAAAATATGCTTCCGGCGAAGAAACCGATTGGCAGCGCGGTGCAAAATGGGCATTCCTGACTGGCAAAGACCGTAAAGACGCCATTACCCGAACTAAAAACATATTCGGATTATCAACCCGATACGGAGTAAGCAAAACGAGATTTGTTGAAGTAGGTTGGAGCGCTCAGCAGCAATGGGTTGTAACTCCTGACCGCGTAATCGGCATGTGTGAAATTGAGAATTCAGTGGCAAGTTCTATGTATGGGTTGGCACAACGTATTCAATTGGTTTCTGGCCGAAGAAATGCGTCGGGCACACGCAAAATACTGAATAAAATTGATGACAATACTTTTGAATACGGTGATTTGAGAATGAAAATTCTGGCTAAAAACTATGCAGGCTTAGTTGATACCCTGTATCACGGAGTAATGAACGATACCCTTGACAATTTGTCGGTAATGATCAATCTACACGACCTGAAGAGCGGCAATGATGTGGCTTATAATTATCCGGCCAATACCCGGCGTTATGCGTTTTTTGAAGTAACAAACAAAGATCGAACATACAGCACCAATGCAACCCGCGTGACTCTGGTAACCGGACTGGAAGGTTTTGAATTTCAGGAATCATCCGGGCGGAAAATCAGAATGATTCATAATGTAACGGGTAGTTCAGTTGCCCTCAATAGCAGCACCATGAGTTGCCCTTATCAGCAAGTACGACTAATTAAAAGCTGGGACGAATCTACTCTAACAGCATTAACAATAACAAATAATTCAACTACCGTACCATACACAAGCATTCCGGCCTACGGACATGTATTGGTAATTAACAGTATTATAAACGATGATCATATGGGCGGTTATAATACATATTCTGATATTTTCCCAACTAGTCTGACTGATATTAACACAATAGCTACAGACAACAACCTAAAGGCAAAAATCACTGTCGACAAAGGAATTATCAGTATTGACAAATCTGGAATTACCGAAAAAGTAAAACTTTCGATTTGTGATATTCAAGGGGATATCGTTAAATCACTAAATTCTGAAAGATCAGAATCTCAGATCAAGCTGGATGTTAAAAGTCAACCGAAAGGAGTTTATTTTATAAAATTCAAAACCGAGAATGGTTGCTCAAATAGCTATAAGTTACTTTTGAAATAATTGCTTAATTGAACATTGAGTATATAAAATTTTGCAATTTATTATTGCACTTTATTCATATTTTAAGCAAATATAAAAAATAGCTATTGTTTTAGAACCCTAATTCCATAGTATTTATTTACCAGATTAATTATAATTTCTTCAAGTTAATTCCAGATCTATGAATACCATCTTCAACCGAAATAACTTTTAATTCTTCAAAAGCCTTCAGAGTAATAATAGCACAGGCTTTCGAGTCATCTCCTGCCCTGTGGTGATTAAACTGAATATCATGATATTGACTCACAACACCAAGTGAATGACTTGGTAAATGTTTCCATATTTTACGTGACAAACTGAGGCTACAAAAATACTCGGCAAAAGGAATCGCCAAATCATAATAATTTAATGCTGCACGCAATACCCGCATATCGAAAGCAGCATTGTGTGCCACCAGGTAATTATCTTCAAACCAGGGCTTCAGTTCAATCCACAGTTCTTCAAAAGTAGCAGCATGGGCAACATCGGCCGACGAAATTCCGTGTACCTTCTGATTCCAGTAATTCATATATGGAAAGCATGCGGGTTTGATTAACCAGGATTTTGTATCCTTCATTTTTCCATTTTCAACTCTGGTTAATCCAATTTCACATGGAAATTCAGCATGTGCTGTTTCAAAATCTATTGCTGTAAAATTCATTCTAATTCATTTTTTCTGGCTTTCAAAGATATATATTTTTTAGGATTGAATAAACATATTTTAGTTTGAAAAACATTTTAGCATGAATTTAACTGAGTATTTATCAAATAAATATACATATTTCTTTTAAATACTAAATTTATTGGTTAAATTAATTACACTTAGCTCCTTCACTCGGGTTGTTCGGTTTATAATGCGTACCTTTGCACAATAAACATTAAAATGTGCAATATGAATAGTTTAAAAATTGGAAATTTAACAGCTCGTTTACCCATCATCCAAGGTGGAATGGGAGTTGGAATTTCGTTGAACGGATTAGCGTCAGCAGTTGCAAATGAAGGAGGAATAGGCGTTATTTCGTGTGCGGGCCTTGGTCTTATCTATAAACATACAGCCAAAGATTACATGGAAGCCTGTATTATTGGATTAAGAGAAGAGATTAGAAAAGCAAAAGAAAAATCGAATGGAATTATCGGAGTAAACATCATGATGGCATTAACCAATTTCAGTGATATGGTTAAGACTGCCATTGCTGAAAAAGCCGATGTTATTTTTGCAGGTGCAGGTTTACCCATGGATTTGCCTAAGTATCGTACCGAAGGTTGTACTACCAAACTGGTTCCTATCGTTTCGTCGGCAAGAGCCGCTAAAATTATCTGTGAAAAATGGAAAACACTTTACGATTATCTGCCTGATTTGGTAGTGGTTGAAGGTCCTAAAGCCGGTGGGCATCTTGGTTTTAAACCAACTCAAATTGAAGATGAAAATTTCAGCATCGAAAAATTAATTCCTGAAGTTGTTAGTGAAGTTGCTGTTTTTGAAGAAAAATATAATCAGGAAATTCCGGTTATAGCAGCTGGTGGAATTTATACCGGTGAGGATATGTATAAAATGATGGAATTGGGTGCTAAAGGTGTTCAGATTGCCAGTCGTTTTGTAACCACAAAGGAATGTGATGCTGATATTAAATTCAAAAAATCATACATCGATGCCACTCAAAACGAAGTTGAGATTATTCAAAGTCCTGTAGGAATGCCAGGAAGAGCCCTCAAAGGAGAGTTTCTGGAAAAAGTAAAATTAGGACTTACACGCCCTAAATCATGTCCTTACAACTGTTTGCATACTTGTGACTATAAAGTGGTTCCTTATTGTATTATTCTTACTTTATTTAATGCCTACAAAGGAAATATGGATAAAGGCTATGCCTTTGCAGGTAGTAATGCTTATCTTGCTACTAAAATCACTACGGTTAAAGAAGTTTTGGATGATATTATTCTACACTTCGATCAGGCTAAAAAAGTTGTATTGACATAAAAATAAGAAGAATAAACGAAGAGCCGGATTAAAAAACAACTAAATTGGAGGTTAAACATTTTGTTTTAATCTCCAATTTTGTTATTTAACCTATTTATAATTTTTAAAACCCATTTCTATCAAAAATATTAGTTAATATTGCAGTTCATTTCAATTAATTTATATTTCGTATGAAAAGCCTGATTATTAAACATATTGTGGAATTAGACAGTGTCGATATTGAATCGGCCGGAAACTTTCTTGATGAATCTGGTCAGCGCGAAACTGTAGAAATTCTCAACTGGCCAAAGGAATACCCGTATAAACCAATTACTTATTTTACTATCGGACGGTCTGATAAAAGCATATTTATCAAATATTCGGTTCACGGAAGCATGCTTCGGGCTATTTATTCCAACGATCAGGAACCGGTACACGAGGATAGTTGCGTTGAATTCTTTTGCAAACCTATAGGATCCGAAAAATATACAAACTTTGAGTTTAATTGCATTGGAACTTGCTCGGCATCTAGCCGTAAGAGTCGAAGTGAAGAACTTGTATTTTTCAAACCCGAGGAAATGCAAACCATCAAACGTTTTCCATCCATGGGTCGACGTGCATTCAACGAAATGGAAGGCATGTTTGAATGGGAACTGACAGTTGAAATTCCGTTCAAATTAATCGGAATAGATTCCAACAACTTACCTAAAAAGTTATTGGGAAATTTTTATAAATGTGCTGATGGTACTGACTCCATGCACTTTCTAAGCTGGAACCCTATTAATACAGAATCACCCGATTTTCACCGCCCTGAATTCTTTGGTGAGCTAATATTCGAAAAATAAGCAATATGAATATTGAAAAGATTTTGTGGCAGGGAGTTGATGCTGTTTTGTTGGAAACAAATGTATATGAGGCAATTATTGTTCAATCGGTTGGTGCAAATCTTGTAAAACTTTACAACAAAGAGAAAAAACTTGATATTTTACGTACCCCCACTTCGGAGGAAATGGAAACATTTCTGAGTCGTCCGCAAATATTTGGTGTCCCGCTTCTCTTTCCACCAAACCGGATTGAAGACGGAAAATACAGTTTTGCCGGTAAAAATTATGAGTTTCCGATAACCATTCCTGCTCAAAATAACTATCATCATGGAATCATTAAATCGCAGGCTTTCACAGTTAGCCGTACCCGTTTTTCGGCAGATGCAGTGGAAGTTGAGCTAAGCTTTTTTTCGAACAGAATAAATAATGCCATTTTTGCCAATTTTCCGCATGATTTTGTTTGCAAAATACGTATTATTCTTACTGACAATGAATTGACTCACATAGTCTCCATTTCAAATGCCGGCACAGAACCTATGCCATTAGGTGTTGGTTTCCACACGCCTATTCGATTGCCATTTTCAGCAAACACCGAAAAATCTGATTATAAATTACGTCTATCGGTCGGAAAACGTTGGGAATTATCGGACAGAAGCTTACCAACCGAAAAGCTGCTCGATTTATCTGCAGAAGAATCGTTGTTGAGAACTGAAGGAATGACCGTTAGCGGAAAGCCCATTGAAATAGCATTGACCGACGAAGCAATCACCGTGATTGGCAAGCCTTATCACGGAGCGATTCTGACTGACACTAAGAATAATATAAGTGTTTACTACGAAGTGGATAAAGAGTTTAAACACTGGACGCTTTGGAACAATGGTGGAGAAGTGGACTGGGTTTGTCCCGAACCTCAGACATGGGCTATAAATGCTCCAAATCTGAATCTTCCACGCGAAATCACCGGATTACAGGGAATTAGTGCCGGAAAAACATGGAGTGGCACCACACGATTCTATGTAAAGTAACTGAATTGTTTGATATAAGTAAAAAGGAAAAACCGTTTGGTTCTTCCTTTTTTTTTTGGCTCATTAATGCTTATTACTTGCTATGTTTTGCTATCTTCTTCAAATTCTCAATCTGACTATCATTTCCAAACACTAAAAGCCTGTCATCGAGCCGAATGATATTTTCAGCCGTCGGATTAACCTGTAATTCGTTTTCAGAGGAATAATAGCCAATAACTACAAGGTTGGTTCGCTGTGGGATATTGGCATCGCGATAAGTCTTATTAATGAGGTCGCTGCCTGCCTTGATTTCAACCAAACCGAACTTGTAATCTTTCAACTCTTCCTTACCACCTGCAAAATCCACAAAACTAAAGAAATCGGTGCTGGTGGTGGCAATTGAAACAATCCGGTCGGTAGCAATTTCAATAGGTGAAACAATAAAATCAGCTCCGGCTTTTTTAAATTTATCGGGCGAATTTCCTTCGGCTACACGGGTAATCACTTTGATATCTTTATTCAAATCCTTGGCACTGAGTGTAACAAAAAGGTTTTCAGCATCTGTTGAGAGAACTGCAATCAAAAATTTAGCACGTTTAATTCCTGCATGAAGCAACACGGCATCATCGGTAGCATCAGCATCCAAATGGATGAATTTCTGATCGTAAAGCTCACGGAGTTTTTCGTTTCTATCCGCATTACTCTCAATCATTACCACTTCCAGTCCTTTTTTCAATAGTTCATCCAGTACATGTTTACCTGTTTTTCCATAACCACAAACGATGTAATGGTCTTTCATAGACTCTAATGTTTTGTTCATTTTTCGTAGTTTTAATAATTTAGACAATTCACCTTCGACAAAGAAAGCCGATATTTTTCCAATAGCGTATAAACCCACAGTGAATCCTGCAATTACGATACAAATTGTAAACACTTTTCCGGCATCAGTCAATGGCACAACATCGCCAAAACCAATGGTAGCAAAAGTAATGACCAGAAAATACAATGATTTTAGCGGGCTAAACCCTTCTATCAGAATATATCCCAAAAAACCAATGAGAAATATAGAGAACAGAGCCACAAGAGGAACAAACAATGCCCTGTAAATCAATGATTTTATGGTTGATTTTTGTTTCATGGAAGGAATTGATTGTTAACACAAATTCCGATACTGAATTCAGGAAGTAAAAATAGATATTTTTCTGAAATTATCAATCACACAGCGCATATAAATCACCACGTGGATTTACAAGCAAAACCGGGACAGGCGATTTTTTTACTACATGATATTCCTTTGGTCCGAAAAGAATGTCATCCAGCCCATAATCACGTGAAGCTGATGCGATAATAATGCCGGCCTGTTCATTTTTAGCCACTTGTATCGATTCCGCTTCCACCTTGAAACTGTCTTTGGTCCCTTTATCCAGCGTGTACTTGAAATCAAACTTATCAAACAACTCTTTCATTTTATCTGCATTCGCAGCTGCTTTCGAACCATAATCGTTGGCCAGCAGCATTTTCACTTCTGAACCGCAAAACCGCCCGAAAGCAGCTGCAAATTGGGCTTTCTCCAGTTCTTCTTCCAGAAAACCGATAGGAAGAATCACTTTCGTCAAATCCAATGCGTTGAACGAATCTTTGTAAAACAAATACGGAATGCGCAACTCACGGCAATCATTCAGCAACCTTCGTATGTTATTGGATTGTCCATTAGGCAACTGAATAAACAAAAATGAAGCTTCCTCGGCCTCACAAACCTCCACCAATGATTTTGAACTATCCTTTATAAAAATCTGACAATAGGCTATTTTGCATTCATTCAACAACATTTTGAGTTCTGCTTCCAACTCAGCTACAGTCAATACAGCAAATGTCTTCCCAAGTTGTCCGGCAAGTTTAGCAGCACTTTTGAGAAGTATTCTGGAATTAGTAAGATGTTGAATTTGAGCGAGAACCATAGAACTTGATTGTGACTTGTTTCAATTGACGGGGTGACTTTGAGTCACCCTGTCAATAAGTAATTACTCCTGAAAATAAACTCTCTTCACCCGCCGTGAAACACTTGTTAGTACTTCGTATGGTATGGTTTTCAACCAGCCGGCCACTTCGGAAATAGTAAGATAGTCGCCAAAGATTTCCACCTGATCGCCCTCATTGGCTTCGATATTGGTTACATCTATCATTATCAAATCCATACATACATTTCCAATAACTTTGGCACGCTGACCGTTAATTAGCACCTCTCCCACTCCATTGCCCAGTTTGCGGTCGAATCCGTCGGCATAACCAATTGGAAGCACGGCAATGCGTTTGTCGGTGTTAACAATCCCTTTGCGACTATAGCCCACCGTTTCGCCGGCTTTTACGGTTTTTATCTGTAAAATAATGGTTTTCAGCGCACAAACCTGTTTTAAATTGGCTTCCGGCAACGAACTGATGCCGTAATGACCGATTCCGAGACGTACCATATCAAATTGATATTCCGGGAAACGCTCTATACCGGCGGAATTCAGAATATGACGCATGATATGATGTGAGAAAGTAGCAGAGAACAGATCAGCACAATTGGCAAATGTATTGATTTGTTGTTTGGTAAAGGCATCGAATTTGGCTTCATCAGAGCCTGAAAGGTGCGAAAATACCGATCGTACTTTCACCTGACTCTGAGTTCTCAGTCGGGTGAGCAACTGCTCAATGTCCTGTGGTTCAAAACCCAATCGGTGCATTCCGCTATCTATCTTAATATGAATAGGATAATCGGTTACACCCAATTTTTCAGCCGCTGAAATAAATGCATCGAGCAAGCGGAAACTATAGATTTCAGGTTCCAGGTTGTTATCGAATATCATTCCGAAACTACCTTTCTCAGGATTCATTACCACAATAGGAATACGAATTCCTTCGCGACGTAATTCAGCTCCTTCATCGGCTACCGCTACTGCCAGATAATCGCAGCGGTGATGTTGCAAGGTGCGTGCCACTTCCACCGAACCGCTTCCGTAGGCAAAAGCTTTCACCATACACATCATTTTGGTTTCAGAGCGAAGTTTGGAGCGGAAATAATTCAGATTATCCACCAAGGCATTCAGGTTCACTTCCAGAATGGTTTCGTGAGCTATCAGTTCCAGTTTTTCGGAAATATCTTCGAAATGAAATGTGCGTGAACCTTTTAACAAGATTATTTCATTCCTGAATTCACGTATAAACGACGATTTCAGAAAATCGTCTGTATCGTCAAAGAATGCCTTCTTCTCAATCGAAAATTTATCGGCATTAGAAGATATTTCAGAACCAATGCCAATTATTTGCTGCAGGTTTTTGTTGGCAACCAACTCGGCGACAGTTTTATAAAGTTCTTCAGGCAAAAGTCCCGTTTGCAAAATATCAGAAAGTATAAGCGTTTTCGACAGGTTTTTAGCTGTTGCTTGCTGATTCAGAAAATCCAGTGCAATGCTCAGCGAATTGAGGTCTGAATTATAACTATCGTTGATAATCAGGCAGTCGCGCACCCCTTCTTTCACTTCCATACGCATTGCCACCGCTTCCAACAGGGTAAGCCGATGAGTTATTTCTTCCACTGAAATACCCAAATGAAGCATAAGTGCAAGGCAGTGCAGAGCATTTTCAATCGAAGCATCATCAGTAAAAGGAATAACAACCGTTGAGGTTACACCCGAATACTTGAATGAAACAGAGTTGTTTGAATTAGCTTTTTCTGTTTTCAGAATCTGAATAGTCGCTTTGTCCGATTTTCCCCACGAAAAGAGTTTTCCTTTGAAACCGGATTGTGCAATGGATATTTCAACCAGTTTATTATCAGCATAATAAATAAGAACTTGAGCATTTACAAATAGTTTCAGTTTCTCTTCGCACTTTTGTTTCAGTCCATTAAAATTTTCCTGATGTGCTTCGCCCAGGTTAGTAAATATGCCGATAGTGGGTCTGATAATCGGTTCGAGAAGCTCCATTTCGTGCATTTGCGAAATACCGGCCTCGAATATCCCAAGTTGTGTATGTTCATTCATTGCCCACACCGAAAGCGGCACACCAATTTGTGAATTGTAGCTGCGAGGCGAACGGGTGATACTGTAGTCGGTATGCAGAAGCTGGTAAAGCCACTCTTTCACTACCGTCTTACCGTTGCTGCCCGTGATAGCAATTACCGGCACATTATAGGCTGAACGTTGCACAGAAGCCAGTTTTTGCAAGGCTACAAGTGTATCACTCACCTGCAGAAATACAGCATCTGTCAGTTTTTCAAACTCTGGATGCATTTCACTTACCACAAAATAACGCAGGTTTTGCTCGTAAAGCCCGACAATGTAGTTATGCCCGTTATTTCGTGATGTTTTGATTGCAAAAAACAAACTCTCTGTCGGAAAAGACAACGAGCGACTGTCAGTCAGTAGCCAGTTTATTTCTGAATCAGGAACTTTACTCTGTAGCGAAGCTCCAATAATTTTTACAATATTTATTAGTTTCATAAAATTAGTGGTAAACAGTAAGTTGTAAGAATTTTAGAATGAATTAATCACTTTTCATTAATCATTGAAAATTATCTTCTTCTGCCAAAAATCCGCAACATAAACAAGAAGAGGTTTATAAAATCGAGATATAAAGTCAGAGCACCTATAATAGCCTCTTTTTTATCTTCGTCAGTTCCTTCGTTGCCAATAATATTTAGTTTTTTAAGCTTTTGGGTATCATAGGCTATCAGTCCGACAAAAATCAGCACACCAACATAGGAAGAAATCAAATACAGTATTTCGCTTCCGATAAAAAGATTGACCAATGTAGCAATAACAAGTCCTACTAACGCCATAACGAGGATATTACCTAACTTGGTAAGATCAGATTTTGTCACAAAACCATACAAACTCATTACTGCAAATGTTCCGGCAGTTATGAAGAAAACCGATGCAATAGAGCCGGTGGTAAAAGCAAAAAAGATACAAGACAGCGTGAGACCGTTGAGCATGGAGTACAGCACAAATACAATGGTGGCTGTCATGGGTGTCATTTTCTGAATAGCTCCAACCAATACACCCACCAATACGAGTTCCAAAATCAGTAAGCCATAAAACACAAATCGCTGTCCAAAAATGAAATTCAGAATTTCGGGCGAACTTGCTGTTCTGAAAGCCACCAGACCGGTAATAATCAAAGCCAGAGACATCCAGCCATATACACGTGCAAAAAAACGTTTGGTTTCTGCAATTTCCTCTTCTTTGGAAATATCAAAAAAATTATCGTTCATAAATCATTTACTATTAGGTTATTTACTATATGTTTAAATCCTTACAATCAATACATTCTTGGCATAGCCGAGTGGCAGAACCGAGCGATCACATCAGCAAATTATCAAATCAGCACATTATCACATTATCACATTGTCACATTATCACATTATCACATTGTCACATCATCACATCATTTCAGGGGTATAACCAGCCATTCACGTTCAGGTTGTCCTATTATTTTTTCCGAAACATAAAGCGAATCGCTCAGATTATAAAGTGTATATCCTCCGTATGGTTGTTTTTCACGTTGGGTGGACCGGTTTACAATGCCGGGGGTACCTTCGTAATTTAACACAGCATTACGATGATAATGACCATTTAGAACCGCTTTCACATCGTATTTTTTAATTAAATGGATCATTTCCATTCGATTATCCAAATCGCCTTCAAGCAATGGATAATGTGTAATTAAAAACACAGATTCATTAGGCTTTAATTTGATCAGTTCTGCTTTTACAAATTCGAAATCTTCAGTTGCAATATGTCCTTTCTGATTTGGTTTAAGGGGACCGGTAGGAAAACCTATAAATTGAAAGCCATTGGCTGAAAAGGAGAATTTATCCATCCCGAAAAATTGAATAAAATTGGCAGAACCGTTTTTTCCCTGTGCAGTATCATGATTTCCGGAAGTAATATGGTATGGGATTTTGAGTCCATCGAGTATTTTCTTCGCAATTTTCATCGAAGCAGTATCGCCCAAATCGGTATCATCGCCAGTAACAAGCACAAACTGAATTTTGTCATTGCTATTCACTTCGTTTACTGCAAATTGAAGATCTTCAGAATTTTGTGGTTGTAATATGGATATATGTATGTCGGTAAATAACGCAAAACGGAAGTTTTTCGCAGCAAATACCGAAAACTGAAATATCAGACCAAAAAGAAGATAAATATAGCTTGCTTTCTTCATTTGAAGAGTATGGTTGCAATTAGATTCACAAAGATACAAAAGCCATGTGAAAAACTGTGATATTTATTTGTATAAATTTTAAACAAAAAATCCTGCAACTACGTATTTACGTCAATTGCAGGAAAAATCGATTATATAGTTCCCATTCGGGATATATTGCAGGCTTTTATTCGTCTATCGAACTTATTTCAACGAGTAATTCGTCTTTCATTACCGACTGCCCCGATTGAACACGAATTTTGCGAATGATACCGTTACAGTTAGCAGAGATTTCGTTCTGCATTTTCATGGCTTCTAAACTCAGAATTGGTTCACCTTCGTTAACCAAATCACCTTCAGCAAGGAAAATATCCACAATCTTTCCCGGCATGGGTGCCACTATATTATTCTCATTCAGCTTATTGGAGTCTGAATTAATCATACCGCGACGAATGTAGGAGAAAAGTGATTCTAAACTGAATTTGTATTCCACACCATTCACTTTTACTACCGCTTTGTTCTGGTCGCGCGACACTAGTTCACAGTGAAAACGCTTGCCATTCCAGTCGAATGCATAGTGAAAATCTTCCTGTTCCACGAAGTCAATATCCTGCTCAATGCCGTCAATAACCGGTTGTGATTCTTTCGGAATATAAATTTTGAAACGTTTACCGTTTTCGCGTAATGCAATAAACAATCGCGAAGCATCGCGTTTATAAATATATGAAGTTCCCATTTTATTAATTTACAATTTTTTAATTTTCAATTTTCAATTCGAACCAACATAAAAAGACATTGTGCAAAACAACCATTTATATCGTGAACGAAGTGAGCAAATATCACCCGAAGGGTTAATATCGGTGAAGCCTAATAACTTCTAGTAATTCAGCCTTTTATTCAGCACCCAAACGCTTAACGAATCGTTTTTATAAGTAGGTAAATCCGACGAAAGTTGCAGATATTCAGAAGCATACATAATCGTAGCAGCCAATGCTCCAATCATTTCTTCCTCCTCATTTTCGAGCATTTCAGGAGTAAAAACAGAATCTACCCAGCGGGTTGTATAACTGGCATCTACAAAATCAGGATGTAGCAACACAGTACGGCAAAATGGCACGGTTGTTTTAAGTCCAATCATACTGAAATCGTACAATGCAGCCAGTGTTTTTTCAATCACATCAGCTCGGTTATCGCCTTTTACAATGATTTTGGCAATCATTGAGTCGAAATAGGGTGTCACTACTGAGCCGCTATGAACTCCCGTTTCAATACGAATAAAGTCTTTTTTTGGAAAATGAATTTTATCAATAAATCCGGTTTGCGGACTGAATCGGTTTTGTGGGTCTTCACAGTTTACACGACATTCAATTGCCCAACCGTTGATTTTTATATCTTCCTGTTTCAAGGTCATCACTTCGCCTAATGCAACCCGAATCTGCCAGTCAACCAAATCAACTCCGGTAACCATTTCAGTAACAGGATGTTCCACTTGAATACGGGTATTCATTTCCATGAAATAATATGAACCGTCCTCATCCATAATATACTCTATCGTTCCGGCTGAATAGTAACCAATCGCTTTGGCAAACCGAACAGCCATTTCACCCATTTCCTTACGCATTTTGGGCGTTACACTTGCAGATGGAGCTTCTTCAACGATTTTCTGGTGTTTGCGTTGTAACGAGCATTCGCGCTCACCCAAATGTACCACATTTCCATGTTTATCACCCATTATCTGGAATTCCAAATGTTTTGGGTTTTGAAGGTATTTTTCGATAAACATATCACCGTTGCTAAAAGCAGCCAACGCTTCATCTGAAGCCGATTTAAAGTTACGTTCCATAGTGTCGGCTTTCTCCACAATACGCATACCGCGACCACCACCACCGGCAGACGCTTTCAGAATAACGGGATAGCCAATTTTATCAGCAAATGCTTTTGCTTCGTCAGCATCATTTATTGCACCATCACTTCCGGGAACCAAGGGTAAACCGCAGGTAATTGCCATACTTTTAGCCACCGTTTTCAAACCCATATCGCGAATTAACTGCGGTGAAGGACCGATAAAGTTGATTCCGTTATCAACGCAAAGTTGTGCAAAATCAGGGTTTTCAGACAAGAAGCCATAACCCGGGTGAACAAGGTCAATATTGTGTTCGAGTGCCAGTTTTACGATCAAATCAGCATCCAGAAAAATGGGTTTTTCATTTCCTGAATCGCGTGCCGGAATAATTTCATCGGCGTAATTCAGGTATAGAGCATCCGGCTCTTTGTCACTCTGAAAAACTACAGCCAACATACCCAGTTTATGAGCTGCGCGAATAATCCTAATGGCTATTTCGCTCCGATTGGCAATTAAAAGTCGTTTCTTCATTTAATATAGTTATTAGCCTTCGGCGTTTTTACTTCGTGATATTTACTCACTTCGTTCGTGATATTAGCCTTCGGCGATATTTTACTCATTTTATTCGTGATATTTACAAACTTCGTTCGTATTATTTGCCTTAGGCAATATTACTCCGTGATATTTACAAACTTCGTTTGTGTTATCACTTCGTGATATTTACTCACTGTGTTCGTGTTATTTTGCGAAGCGAATATCGGCGAAACCAAATAACAGCGAAGCCAAATAACAGCGCAACATAATAACAGCGTAGCTAATATCATTTAGAGTGGTATACTTCCGTGCTTCCTTGCCGGTTTAAAATATTGTTTGTTCGACAAAATCTCAAACGAAGTAATCAGAATCTGGCGCGTATCCGAAGGTGTAATTACCTCGTCAATCAGTCCAAATTCTTCTGCTTTATATGGATTGGCAACCTCATTTTTGTATTTTTCAATCAGTTCTTTTTCCATTTCTTCACGGTTTTCAGCTTTGGCTAGTTCGTGTTTGTTCACAATTTTGATAGCACCACCGGGTCCCATAACCGCAATTTCGGCTGTTGGCCAGGCAAAGTTGAAATCACCACCGGTATTTTTACTGCTCATCACGATATAGGCTCCACCGTAGGCTTTGCGTGTTATTATGGTGATTTTTGGTACTGTGGCTTCGCAGAAGGCGTACAATAATTTTGCCCCATTACGGATAATTCCGGCGTGTTCCTGTTCAATTCCAGGCAAGAAACCCGGAACATCTTCCAAAATCAACAAGGGAATATTAAATGCATCGCAAAAACGAACGAAACGTGCACCTTTCACACTGGCATTGATATCCAGGGTTCCGGCCATAACTTTAGGTTGATTAGCAACAATTCCAATCGATTTACCATCCAGACGTGCAAAACCAACCACTATATTCTGAGCAAATTTTTCGTGAACTTCAAAGAAGGAATCTTTATCCACCAGAATATTGATAATTTCCTTTATATCATAGGGTCTGTTCGGATCATCCGGAATAATTTTATTCAAAAATTCCTGACGTGACTTGTAGGAACTTATCAAATTTGATACCGGAAGGGTTTCGTAATTATTGGAAGGAATATAGGATAACAGCTTACGAATCAACATAATGGTATG
>JBAWXD010000073.1:0-16159 GCA_037144275.1 Paludibacter sp.
TGAAATTAGTCGTTTATAACCGATACCAACCATCAGAACCGGCAATTGGATTTATCAAAAATATCGGTTTAAACCAGGGTGCACTGGCTTCGACCGTAGCTCACGATAGTCATAATATTGTGGCTGTGGGAACGTCGGATGCTGAAATTGTTTCGGCCATTAATCAGATCATCGACAGCCGTGGTGGAATTCTGGCTTGTGTAGGTGATAAAACCTGTATGTTAGCTTTGCCGGTAGGTGGTTTATTATCGGATATTGAAGGCCATATCATTGCCGAGCGCTACGAAGAGCTTGATGCCATGGCAAAAGAAATGGGTTCAACGCTTAGTGCACCTTTTATGACAGTGGCTTTTATGTCATTACTTGTAATTCCGGAACTAAAACTGGGTGACAGAGGCTTATTTGACGGTCGGAATTTTAAGTTTGTAGAGCTGATGGAATAAGTTCATTACCGAACAACTGAATTCTTAAGTAGAGATGAAATTATAAAATAAAAGACCGCAAGCGGTCTTTTATTTTATAATCATATTTCCAATTAATCTATTTTCAGTGCTTTCTTTATCAGCACCGGTATTTCAATTGGAAGACGTGCAACCGGAACGCCAATAGCTTCAAAAGCTGCAATTTTTTCTTCAGCAGTTCCGCTGCCACTTGAAATAATAGCACCGGCGTGTCCCATGCGTTTTCCGGCAGGAGCTGATTGTCCAGCAATAAAGGCAACCACCGGCTTAGTAAGATGTTCTTTAATGTATTTTGCGGCACGCTCCTCGGCATCACCACCAATTTCGCCAATCAACACAATAGCTTCAGTTTCAGGATCATCCTGAAACATTTGGAGTAATTCCTGATAATACAAACCTGAAACCGGATCACCACCGATTCCCACGCACGTACTTTGACCAAGTCCGGCCTGAGTAAGCAGACTAACCATCAGATAAGTCAGCGTACCACTACGACTCATCAATCCAACGTTCCCTTTTTTGAATATATTTCCCGGCAGAATACCTACCAATGCTTCATCCGGTGTAATTAATCCAGGACAGTTTGCACCAATCAGTTTGACACCTTTCTTTTTTAAATAAGCTGTTGCTTTTACCATATCGAGGGTTGGAACTCCTTCTGAAATGCAGATAACAAGTTCAACACCGGCATCGCCGGCTTCCATAATAGCATCGCCGGCTAATGCAGCGGGAACAAAAATAATAGAAGTGTTTGCCCCGGTAGCTTTCACGGCAGCTTCAACAGTATTAAAAACCGGTATGCCATCTACAATCAGACCACCTTTTCCCGGCGAAACTCCGGCAACAATATTGGTTCCGTATTCTTTCATTTTGGCGGTGTGGAAACTACCATCACGCCCGGTCATTCCCTGAACAAGTAATTTTGTATTTTTATTGACTAATATGCTCATTTTTATTTGTAAGTTAATTGGTTGATTTGTTCATTAAAGTTGATTTGTTCACTAAGTTGAATGTGTTGGTTGGGTTGATTGCTGATTTATTTATAGTTTAATCTGAATTCATATAATATCAAACATAATAAACCTATTCAAGTTACTCAACCTTTCAACTAACTTACTATTTTGGCCAAACGAATTGCTTCCTGAGCAGCTTCGCTCAACGATTTTACAGTTGGCAAATTGTAATCGTTAATGATTTTCAATCCTTCTTCAGCGTTAGTTCCCGATAACCGAATTACAATAGGAATAGTCACTTTCATTTGATCCAACGCCGAAACTAAACCTCGTGCAACGTCATCGCAGCGTGTAATTCCACCAAAGATATTAATCATAATAACTTTTACATTCTTATCAGAAAGCAATAAATTCATCGCATCAATTACCTTTTGTGGGCTTGAACTGCCACCAATATCAAGGAAATTTGCCGGATTACCACCATAATGTTTTATCACATCCATCGACGCCATTGCCAGGCCGGCACCATTCACCATACAACCAATATCACCTTCGAGACGAATATAAGTCAAACCACTTTCATTAGCAGCAATCTCTTTCTTTTCATCCTCTGTCGGCTCATTCAATGCTTCAATATCGGCATGACGGTACAATGCATTATCATCAAAATTCATTTTACCATCCAATGCAAGCAATTTTCCATCTTCGGTCACTACCAGGGGATTGATTTCGACTAATGAGGCGTCAGTATCTAAAAATATTTGATATAATTTTTGGAACAAATCAGCTGCCTGTTTTACTAACGAAAAATCGTTGAACAATGCAAAAGCTATTTTACGAGCCACAAATGGCGACATACCTAAATCTGGATCAATCGCAAATTTGTGAATTGCATCCGGATTATCTTTTGCGACTTCTTCAATTTCTACTCCGCCTTCAGCACTTCCCATAAACACAACCGATTTTGTGTTACGGTCGATGGTTAACCCAACGTAAAATTCGGAATTAAACTTTACACCTTCAGCAACAAGTACTTTTTCTACTGTATAGCCTTTAATGTCCATTCCCAGAATCTGATCAGCCGCTTCACGTGCTGCATCGATTGTGCGAGCCAGTTTTACTCCACCTGCTTTTCCTCGTCCTCCGGCCAACACTTGAGCTTTAACAACAACCGGCAAGCCTAATTTTTCAGCGGCAGTGCTAACTTCTTCTGTTGTGTAACATACAATTTCTTTTGTTACCGGAATTGAATAATTCGAAAAAATCTCTTTTGCTTGGTATTCGTGAATCTTCATTTGTTAATAATTAATTTTTTAGCAGTCAATAAAATCTTTCCGGTTTGAACAGAATCATTTTATTGATTAATTTTTATTTGAGATAAAAAAATTGAGGAATGGTTTAATTTCGAAGCCCAAACTTACAAATTTTTTATCAAAACCCAACAATGTGAGCTTGTTAAATCTACAACGTTTGCACAAATTATGATTTCATGTGCTTTTTATTAGTGGAAATTAACCTTGTTGCAGATTTGGACATAGTCCAAACCTGTATTTTTGACATATTTTTCTTAAACTTTAAAAAATCTTGAACAACTAATCATTTTTGATTTGCGAAATCAATTCTGTATATTTGTCAACCAAAATTAAACCATTGCTGCAGAACTAAGTCAACATTGTAGAATTTCAACAGATGATAAAAAGATGATTGTTTCGGAACAGGAATTATTAAATCTGCTCAAACAGCCCAAAAACCGCAGTGAGGCATTTTCCAGGCTGGTTCGCACCTATCAGGAGAGACTCTACTGGCACATTCGTAAAATGTTGCTTTCACACGAAGATTCAAACGACGTATTACAGAATACCTTTATGAAAGCCTGGAACGGACTGGATGGTTTTCGTGCAGAATCGCAAATTTCTACCTGGCTTTATCGTATTGCAACAAACGAAACGCTTACTTTTCTGGCTAACAAACGGATGCGAAACACTAATTCACTCGATGATGTCGAAGATGGAGTGTTATTGAATCTGAGAGCGGATAATTATTTTAATGGAGACGAACTTCAACTCAAGTTACAAGAAGCTATATGTACTTTACCGGAAAAACAGCGTTTGGTATTCAATATGAAATATTTTGATGATATAACGTATGAGGAAATGGAGGCTATACTAGGAACTTCAGTCGGAGCATTGAAAGCTTCATACCATCATGCGGTAAAAAAAATTGAGAAGTTCTTTAATGATGAAAAGTAATAAAATGACATTTTATAGTTAATAAATATACTCGAATTTAAACCAAAACAAGAATAATCAGTCTAAGAAATATATGAAAACAGACCATAAAATATTAGTTGAAGAAATAGATAAGACATTGCCTTTCAGCATTCCTGAAAACTATTTCAATGTTTTTGCAGCCCAAATTGACAAACAAATTGGCTACAAAAAAGTTTCTGTTCGCTTTATCAGACCTTGGATGTACGCAGCTGCTGTATTTATAGGAATCGTAGTAGTGGGTCAGGTATTTTACATTTCAAACCGCCAAAAGAACCTTACTGCAGAAAATTATGAAACCTATGTCATGGCTCAGGTTGACGAATCATCTGTTGTAGATTATTACGTAAACGAGCCTTCAAAATAATAAATCATAAACCACACGCCCAATGAAAACGATCAAACATAAACTACTTTTATTTTTGGCATTTTTCTCTCTTGTTTCATCAGCACAAGAAAATAAACCCTTCCCTCGAGTGGAAGAAATGCATAACCGTAAATGGCAGTTTATTGTTGAGAAAACCAAACTAACGCCTGCTGAAGCTGATGCTGTTCTGCCAGTTTTTATGGAATACGAAAAGTCACTATGGGGCTTTCATGCGAAAAATGGAGATTTTTTTCATTCAATAAAAAATAAAATGAAAGACCAGAATGTAAATTACTCAGAAATCAACGACCGATACGTAGAAATGGGAATGATCCAGGCACAAATGTTTAAAAACTATCATCTCAAACTACGCAAATTATTGCCTCCCGAAACGCTTTTTCGATATTATAGAGTCGAAAGAGAGTTCAAGCGAGAGCTGCTTCAGGATCTGAAAAACCACCCAAAACAAGGCAAATTGCCTCATAATCAAGATATTGAATAATTTTCGACCAAATCAACCGCATGGGTTGGTTTAAAATAAAAAAATCACTATCTTTGCAGACCGAAAAACAAGGTTCGTTGGCCGAGTGGCTAGGCACCGGTCTGCAAAACCGATTACGGCGGTTCGAATCCGCCACGAACCTCATTAAACGCTTCTAAGTTGCTAATAATAAAGCATTTAGGAGCGTTTTTATTTTGAACGGGGCGCAAATAGGGGCGGATTCTATTGGAATATCAAATTTAATGGAGAATGTTTAATGAATGCATTGAGATAAAGATTATTCAACCGAATCAATAAATTTGAGGAAGAAATTATTGGATTTTTCAGATATTTGATATAGCTATAAAAAAACAATCAAATAAATTAACAGTGCCTTAAATAAGTTTCTTATTTAGCTTTCAGGACATACTGTAATTCTAGCATTTTAAGGCAATCTAAAGCACTTTCATATGGGTCTAAGGCAACTTACCAAAGAAGCAATTTAAAACCCGAAAATCAAAAAAACGCTCAATATTTATTCCATATCTTATAATTAGCTCACTTTATTCATTTATCAAAGTATTACACTTGAATTAGTTAGAGTAAAAAGCTAATCCAAACAACTTATTAGAAAAGAACAGCGGAACAGCCCTTTATACATTCAATTATTTATAACATAGAACAAAGCATTTGTTTAAATTAATCCTGATATAATCTATTTATAGCAATTTTTCAAGCACTCAGAAATTAACAGTTGTATATACGCATTTTCTTTGCACTTAGATTAAGCATTACTATTGCACTTAGATTAGTAACTATTTCCCTCTATTATAGTATCCTTTGTATTTATCATTTGTATATCATTTGTACCTCCCCAAAGATTTCTAATCAATACTGGCAATTCAATAGATTCATCTTTACTTTTAATACGGATAAGTGCTTTGGCAATATCAGTTCTCAATTTATTTTTATTGTACTCTTCCCTAGATTCAAATTTATGGAATATATCCAAAACCTCTTTAGTTACTTTACTTTTAGCTGTCGCTTTATTTTTAGTTGTTATAGTTTTTGATGACTTTGATTTAATCTTATAGTATTCTTTGATAAATTTATTTAGTCCCAAATGATCAATCCCAATACTAATTAAAAATTCCTTTGGTGTCATATTATCTTCATAAATAATAATGTTTGACATGATTACTTTATCAATCTGACTAGTCCAAAACTCATAAAGTACCGAATAATTAGTTGCAATATCTCCAATAGTTCTAATAAAATCCAAATCATGTTGCTCGAAAGACTGTTTATCTAAAAGCGTGAATTCTATTCTAAGAAAATAATTACCTTTTTCCTGCAATCTTGCAAATGCCTTAAATTTTGATATTCCCTTTTGGCTATTTGCAGTTATTTCTTGGCATTTGTGATATATCTTCAATTCCTTATTACTACCTAAGAAACCAACAGTTTCACCGTCATATTCGTATCTTTTCAAACTAGAATACTTACATATTTTAGGTATTATTTTCTCACACGGTATTCTCACTTTCACATTTAAGCCAATTTCGCACTGAGTAACACTACCATTACAAATTTCTACTGAGGATATACCCAACAACTTTGACAGCTTTAATATCGCCTTTTTGAAAGTTTTTGAATTCAAATCCAATAATGACGTTTCCCCAAGATACCATTTACGAAGACTATTTATTATTACGAGTGAATTCTTAGAAGTATTTTGAATCAGTTTTAAAGATGAATCTCTAGACTCATTATAAAGCTGATATATAAAGATATTTTTATAAGAATAGTCGAACTCACAATTATCCATTTTCCCCGTGAAATTTTCAATTTTTATTTTTACTGAATCAATCATTTTTGGTAGGATTTAGATAATCGTTAATATCACTTCTTTTAAACATTACATTTTTTCTACCTTCAATTTTGACACTAGGGAATCCGTCATAAATTCTCATTCTATACAAAGTTGAAGCAGATATTTGCAACCACTTACAAGCTTCACTAATAGACAACATATCATTATTTGCAGTTTCTTTGGGTTGAATCTTTTTAAGCTCCTTTAAAGTCAGTTCGGAAATTTGATTTTGAATATTGAACAACTTTTCATTCATAACGAGAATCGCTTTCTTAAAAGCTTTTTCTCTTTTCATTAATTTTTGAATCTCATTTAATTTTTCCATTTGAAATTTCATTTAAGTTTATATTTCATATAACTCTCGGAAATTTTCAAATATGGGCAAAAATCGGTAAAATCATTTGATTTTAAGATAGTTTAACAAAAAAGGCTACAAATAATGTAGCCTTATACGAATTTTACACAAATCTTTCTATTTTATTTGTAACAAAACTAAGCTTGTCAGTAAAATAATCGAAAGAAAAATCGGAGAAAATAATTTATTGAACGAAACTTCATAATTATTCGGTGCTTTCATAGATTGAATTAATAAACCACTGCTGTATACCTCCCAAACACAACCATTAACCATTCCTTTAATTTCATATCTACCACTTTTTAGCATTGTATATTTAGTATCAGATTCTAAATTCAGCTTAAGTTCATTCAACACATTTTCATCTAATTTATCCCCACCTTCTTTAATTTCGAAATATGGAGATTTCTTATTTTTCTTGACTATTAAATGTATCTCTTTAGGTAATTCTTTAGCAACATAAATCGTTAATTTGGTTTTACAATTTACTAAAGTTGTATCATTCTTAATTATTATTGCCGCTGAGCTATGATTATTTTTTTTTAATTCAGTGTAAACAACTTTTCTTAATCCATTTAAGTTCAAAGTATCTATCGGATTTTCAAAAGAGATTTTTCCATTTGTATCAATCACTAAGTCAAATGTAATATTGACATTTTCTTTTGAATACTTAAATATTGAATCTTTAATGGATTGAATATCAAATTTAATTTGCGGATGAATGTCTAATTCTCCTTTCTTATCTTCAAAAATAAAGTTTTTTGATATTTTCCTTTTTATCTCAGAAATAGTATTTGCATTTTCAATATTTTGCATTTCATTCAACTTTTTCTTTTGAATTTCTTCTTCAATTCTTTCTTTTCTTTCATGTATTTCATTTAGTTTTCTAGCCAGAAGTTCAATTTCATCAATCTCTTGTATAGTAAAGAAATCTCTTAAAGCCCAGTACATCATCTCATTAGTATAATGGTTATAGAGATATTCAACAATTACTGAAGTATAATAAAAACTATTGCCAAGATTAAAAAGTATTCTATCTTGTTCTTTAGAATTTAAAATATTTTCTTTTCGACATATTGCATCTTTGCACAAAAAATAGATATTAGAATTTTGCTGATAGGACTTATATAGAAGAAATCTTGAAAATTTACGAGCAATTTCAGGTGTAATATATCTAAAATCGTTATTTTTTGGGGATTTTACATTTTCATGCTTATTGGATTTAATACTACTAGATCCACTTTCATTATTTAATTTCGATGAATTGCCTTGAATATTGGATATGCTGAAAACAACAATTAACAACAAGATATTTTTTTTCATCCGAATAGAGTTTAAGTTGTTAGTGGAAACATTTCAATGCAAAGATAAATAAATTTGTATTAATGCGGTATTATTATATGCGGTATGTTTTTATATGGTAACACTACATGTTTACATATCGTAATTTCGCATACTAAACAATGAAATTTGTATGCAAGAAAATCAAGATTTAAAACAAGCTGAATTAGATAAGAAAATTGGAATTATTGCGAATAAGATTAAAGACCTTCGCATACAGAAAGGATATTCAAGCCATGAATCTTTTGCTTGGGACAATAATCTTAATAGGGTTCAGTACTGGAGAATAGAAAAAGGCAAAAACATTACTTTGAAGACTCTTTTAAACGTTCTTGACATACATAAAATAAGTCTTTCCGAATTCTTCAAAGACATAGATTAGCCAAACGTTTTTATTTTATAGGCACTTTCTTTCGCTATTTTCAAGTCATATTTTAAATATCTTTCGGTTGTATTAACTGACTTATGTCCTAAAAACTTTTGTATGGTATAAATAGGGGTCTCATCAATAACCAATAAAGTTGCAAAAGTATGTCTTGAAGAATGGAATGTAATATGCTTATTTATTTCAACTTTTGCTGCAAGTTTTCCTAGCTCACTATTAACAGTAGGTTCAGCATATTTTTGGAATACTAATTTATCACTCCCCAATAGTTTTTTACTATCCGACAATTCTAGCAATACAGCTCTAGCATTTCTAAAAATCGGAGCTTGAACTTCACTTTGCGTTTTACGCATTATTTTTATAATCAAGTTATTCTCTAAATCCACATGACTCCACTTTAATTCTATAACATCAGAAAACCTTAATCCGCAATAGCAAGAAAACAAGTACATTTGAAGAACTTTATAGGATTTTGAAGAATGAGAAAACTTACCACGAAGACTTCTCATTAATTCAAGTTCATGTTTTTCAAGAAATACTTCCTTTACATTGGGCTGGGGTATTTTAAAATGTTTATACGGATTTTTAATGGGTATGTCATGCTTTTGCATATCAAGAATAACAGTTCTCAAATTTTTATGCTTAGGATTTCTACCACCATTTGCATTTCCATTGACATCGCGCATATAATCGTCAAATTCTTCTATGAATGTTAGATTTATATCAGAGATAAGAAAATCATCTAAATAAGTCTTTAAAACATTGTAAGTAGTCATGTAAACACGAATAGTTTCAGAATTCAAACCCTCATTTCGTTTCCTTTGTACAAAATCGAGGTAGTATTCATAAAATGAAGTATTTTCAGGTTTTACCTTTTTTTTACCAGCATAGAAATCCTTAATTAAATCAATAGATAAAAGTTGGTCATCAGCCAAAGCACGATTAATTCGCTGCTCCAAATCGGCAATTTTCTTATTCAGAATTATAGCTAGTGCCCTATCTTTTGGCTCTTTTCTTTTTATATCCCATTTATCCTTTTCGACATCTATTCCGGTTGGAATTTTAGTTTCTTTATCAAAAACTCTAATTCTTAGATAAATAGGATATTTGTTATTCCTTTTTATTGGTTTGTCATCTCTTATACATTTTGAGATTGAATAATCACCCATAACAATTTTATTTTACGATTCATGGGCTAAATTATATAAGTTTTAGATGAAATCAAAATTTTTTCATAAAATAATTTTAGTGAGCATAAAAAATATTACCTTTGTAGAAGATTAGAAAATAAGAAGCTATAAGTTTAGGGGCGTATAAAGGGGCGTGAAATTTGGTTTTCAATGAATTAATTTGATTGGATGATTTGGTTTGATTAGATATAAATTTCACATAAAAAACAATTTATCATTCATACGAGGTCACATTAAATCAACCTTGAGCTACGCCACGAACCTCATTGAAACCTTCTTAGCGCTGTAATTAAAATCCGGCAACTAAGAAGGTTTTCTTTTTTTTCAATCGTTTGCGGATATAATTTAGTAGGTTTAGCAACATAAAGATTTGTTTAGTGAATCAATAATTAAATTTGTAACGAAATACTCATTACAAATATTATGAAAGTAAAGTTCAGCATTCATTTTAAAACAAACTGGGGACAGTCTCTCGTTTTGTATATACATACTTCGCCCGATACAACACAAAGCGTGATAATGAGTTGTAGCGATAAATCGCTGTGGACAGCCGAAGTCAATCTCGATTCAAACTTATCCGGAATTTCATATCAGTATTCTTTGCTAAATGCTGATAAATCTTCGGTTTATGAATACGGCGGAATACGTCAGGTTCAGTTTCAGGTAGCAAAGGAGAATATTTCAATAAAAGATTACTGGCGTGCTTCATATGGCGACAGTCCATTTATAAGTGCTGCCTTTTCAGATTGCTTCTTTAAACGGGAAGAACAACTTTCGCCCGTTACAAAACAGAGCGACAATTTAATTCTGTCAATTAATTGTCCGCAAATGGAGCCAAATCGTCATTTTGCCATTGTCGGAAATCAGGAAGCACTTGGCAACTGGGATGTTTCACGTAAAATAAAACTGAATGAAGCAGGATATCCTGTATGGAATTTTGCGCTTGACGCTACTAAAATAAAATTTCCAATTGAATACAAATACCTCATTGTTGACTCTTCAACCGAGGAAGTACTCGCATGGGGTGGCGGTCCGAACCGATTAGTGGAAAAAGTTGACAAACAAGCGCTTACGATTGTTAATGATGAACATTTTATCCGAACCATACCTTCGTGGAAGGGAGCTGGAGTGGCTATACCAGTATTTTCACTCCGCAGTGAGGAGAGTTTTGGTAGCGGTGAATTCTACGATTTAAAAAAGATGGTGGACTGGGCAAAACGTACCGGACAACATATTATTCAGACCTTGCCGATTAACGATACCATTTTGTATCATACCAATTACGATTCCTATCCTTACAATGCCGTTTCGGTATATGCACTTCACCCTATTTATCTGCATTTGGAAAGTGTTGGAACTCTGAAAACAAAAAAACTTAAGGATTATTTCGAAGCTAAAAAGCTTGAACTGAATGGAAAAACCTTTTCGGATTATCAGAACGTGATGAGTGCAAAATGGGAGTATTTCAAAGCTGTATATCCATACGAAAGTTCGGCTGTATTTGGTTCTACTGAATATAAAAACTTCTTCGAATCCAACAAAGAATGGCTCGTTCCCTATGCTGCTTTTTCGTATTTACGTGACCTAAACGGTACACCTGAATTTGGGAAATGGCCATCAAACATCAATTATAACAAAGCTGAAATAGAAGAACTGACTTCGACTGACAAACCCTATTACAATGAAGTAGCTATCTTTTATTTCCTTCAATATCACCTGCATAAACAGTTGGTTGAGGTACATGATTATGCCCGTACTAAGGGTATTGCTATCAAAGGCGACATTCCAATAGGCGTAAGTCCGCGAAGTGTGGACGCATGGGTTGAACCAAATTTATTCAATACCAACGTGCAGGCGGGTGCACCTCCGGATGATTTTTCGGCCACCGGTCAAAACTGGGGTTTCCCAACTTATAACTGGGAAGGAATGGAAAAAGACGGCTACCAATGGTGGCGGAAACGTTTCCAAAAACTCGCCGAATACTTTGATGCTTATCGTATTGATCATATTTTAGGCTTTTTCCGTATATGGGAAATTCCGGTAGATGCTGTATGGGGTTTGACCGGTAGTTTTCATCCGGCATTGCCATTCACACGTCACGATCTCGAAGCTAAAGGATTGTGGTGGGACGAAAATCGTTTTTTAAAACCTTATCTGAAAGAACACGTTCTCTACGCCACTTTCGGTAAATATACCGACGATGTAATTCGGGAATACTTGTTGCAGGACGGTTGGCAGAATTATAAATTCAAACCCGAGTTTAACACGCAGAAGAAAATTGAAGCGCATTTTGCATCGCTGGGTTATAATTTTGGGAACAAAGAAGTATTGATTCGTGACGGCTTATATATGCTTCATTGTGAAGTGCTTTTTGTACGCGATTCACGCGACTCAAAGAAATTCCATCCACGCATTTCCATGCAGAGTTCGGCTTCGTTCCGTGACTTGACGGATGAAACGCGCCGTCTGCTCGACCGAATATACGTAGATTATTACTATCATCGCCATACTGAATTTTGGAAACAACAGGCTTTGAAAAAACTGCCTGCTCTAATTTCGTCCACCAATATGCTGGTTTGTGGCGAAGATTTGGGTATGGTACCCGATTCAGTGCCCGATGTTATGAACGCATTGGAAATTGTGAGTCTGGAAATTCAACGCATGCCAAAAAAACCGAATACCGAATTTGCCTTGCCGGCTGATGCACCTTACCGATCTGTTTGCACTACCGGAACTCATGATATGAACCCATTACGAGCTTGGTGGGAAGAAGATCACGCCATTTCCCAACGCTTCTATAATCAGGTTCTCGGAATGCAGGGGCCTGCACCCCTTGAATGTCAGACCTGGATTATCGAACGAATTATTCAGCAACACCTCGATTCTAAAGCGATGTTGATTATTCTGCCTTGGCAGGATTGGATTGCCATTGATGCCGGATTGCGTCACGAACATCCATTCGCTGAGCGAATCAACGTACCAAGTAATCCACGTAATTTCTGGTGCTATCGTATGCATATTACCTTGGAACAATTGCTCACTGAAGACCGGTTTAATGATAAAGTGAAGGAAATGATTTCGACCTCCGGTCGTTAATTGATAATTAACAGTTGATAATTTAATAAAAGGACAAAATACTGAATCAAACTCCCGGCAAGAAAAAACAAATAACAAAATAACAAATTAACCAATAGCCTAACCATGAGCGATCAACGTTACAATTTAAGAGGAGTATCGGCATCGAAAGAAGATGTACATAATGCCATCAAGAACATTGACAAGGGATTGTATCCTAATGCATTCTGCAAAATAATTCCTGATTTTTTGGGAAATGACCCCGATTATTGTAACATAATGCATGCTGATGGTGCTGGAACAAAATCGTCGCTGGCATACGTGTACTGGCGCGAAACGGGTGATATTTCGGTATGGAAAGGCATTGCTCAGGATGCACTGATTATGAATATAGATGATTTGCTGTGTGTTGGTGCTACTGACAATATTCTTCTCTCATCAACTATTGGTCGTAACAAGAATCTGATTCCGGGAGAAGTGATTTCGGCTATTATAAACGGCACCAATGATTTGGTGAATGAACTTGCCGGAATGGGCGTGAATATCTACCCAACCGGTGGTGAAACTGCTGACGTCGGCGATATTGTGCGTACTATAATTGTCGATAGCACCGTAACCTGCCGCATGAAACGCTCAGAAGTGATTGACAATGCCAATATCAAAGCCGGCGATGTGATTGTTGGACTTTCGTCGTGCGGACAGGCTACTTACGAAAAAGAATACAACGGAGGTATGGGCAGCAACGGTTTGACTTCGGCACGCCACGATGTTTTTTCCAATTATCTGGCTGTAAAATATCCGGAAAGTTATAATCCCGAAATACCTCAGGATCTGGCATATTCCGGTTCGTGTAAGTTGACCGACCAGATAGAAGGATTGGGCCTTAATGCCGGAAAATTAGTACTTTCCCCGACCCGTACCTACGCGCCGGTGGTGAAGAAACTGCTGGCCGAAATGCGTCCGCAAATACACGGTATGGTGCATTGCTCGGGTGGTGCGCAAACCAAAATTCTTCATTTTGTGGACAAATTGAAAGTGGTAAAAAACAATCTTTTCCCAGTTCCACCTTTGTTTCAACTGATACAAAGAGAGTCAAAAACCGATTGGAAAGAAATGTACAAGGTATTCAACATGGGTCACCGTCTGGAAGTTTATCTTCCTGCTGAATTTGCTCAACAGGTGATTGAAATTTCAAATTTCTTTGGCATAGAGGCACAGATTGTAGGCTACTGCGAAACTTCGGACAAGAAAGAACTGCTGATTGAAAGTGAGTTTGGAAGGTTTGAGTATTAAGACCCCTAAAGGGATATAAGATACCCAACTTAATACCGACCCCGTCGCTCGGAGCGACGGGGTCGGTTGTTTGATAAGCTCCTAAAGGATAATTCGGAAACGGGTTATCCTTTTTTTAACCTTAATTTTCTAATTGGAAACACTACTCTGCATTTTGCGGAGTGCCAAACGTAGGCTACGCAGACAACAACGCATTTTGCAGAGTGACTCAGCGTAGGGTACGCTGAACAACTTCGCATTTTGCAGAGTGATATTTTCTTGCTCCGTTGAGTACTCGGCATTTTGTGGAGTGGATTTCCGACCATCTGCTGAACACTCTGCATTTTTACAGGGTGAATTTCCGACCATCGGATAAGTAGTCTGCATTTTGTAGAGTAATTGGAAAAGAACTAAATTTCAACATATAAAATTCACTTGTTTTAAAATTCACCTACGGATTATATTATTATTGGATTTTTTTGTTTGCAGTGCCAAAAAGTTACATATTTAATGTAGTTGTGCTGTGTTTTGACATAGCTGAATTCTAACTTTGCAACGAATAATCTAAAATCAACCAATTATGTCAGAAAAACAAGTAGATAAATACTTCGAAAAGGCCGAAGAAATGTCAGTAAAGGAACTGGAAAAGGAGATACATAAACTTTACCCAATATTTCTGAAAAGCAATGAAACTGCAAAATGGAAAATGCATATTTGCCTTTGGTCACGAAAAAGCAAGTTGAACAAGAATTTCAAATTTACAGCTGCTCAGGTTGAGCAATTGGAAAGAGTAAACCAACTACTTATTGATGCTACTGCCAAGTTATTAAAAAAAGCAGAACAACTCGACCGACAGATGCAGGCCATAAAAGCAGCCGGTGATGACTTTTTGGATGATTATTATATTGAAGCCATATTAATTCTTGAATTTCAGGAGGAAGATTCCATTTTAGTACCTGACGAAGATGAAAATAACGGACAAACTGATTATCAGGCAATGGTAGAGGTATTACACGAAACACTCACTATGCCCCTGCGAAGTTTTTACTTTCACGATAAGGATAATACAGAATCTGATGAAACTGACGATAAACGATATGAAGATAATATGCTAAATCTCAACTGGGACATTGAAGAGCTCAGCGCAGCACCATTACAACATATTCCCTATTTCTGCTATGCATCACACGTACTTTTTTGTCATTCCAATCATTCCTATTCGGACATTATACGGATAAAAAGTTTTCGGAATGAAATTGAAGTGTTATGGCAAAACACAATCAAGTGTTAGGCTAAGCAATGTTCATTAATTAATTTAGTACGCTATGAGAACTTTCAATGTATATGATTTCGAAAATTATATGATTAATGAGATGTTTGAGAGTAGGGAAATACCCAGAATTAAAGACCATTTTGAACTCAGAATTCCCTACGACCCGCACTTTGCAAAGCGATATGCAAAATGGTTGCAACGTACCGGAAATTCTAGCTGGCTCGATTTATACAATTCTTTGTTTGACGAAGAAGAGGAATTGAGAAAGACCATTTAAAAAAATGGCGGGAAATTATTGGGTTAGAACCAGCAGGGGATGAACCCGGAAAAACCGCTTGAAAATTAATTCAAAATGTTCTGAATTTTTAATAACAATTCAAATTATTAAGTTTATATTTGTGCATTCAGAATATAAGACATAATCGCCAAAATAAAAAACTATGGAAAAAATATTAAAGCTGTTGTATGAAGTTCAAAAAGAAATGTCTGCTAAGATAAATCTAGCGAAGAACAAGATTGCCGAAATGGAAGCCGAAATTGATAAACGAAATGACTTTTATGAATCGAAGTCAGACAAATGGAAGGATTCGGATAAAGGCACTGAATACAGTGAAAAAACCGAAGAATTGGAAGATGAAAAATCTGAGATTGAGGATTTATTATACGTATTTACAGATTTTTTATCTGATATTGATGATAAAGTGCAATTTGCACACGATTATATATTTCAGAAAGAATAGAATCTTTGTTTAATTATATCTCATAAATACGGTTAAACACTAGAATCCAAATATATTAATGCTTCCTGATGGCGATGAAGATGATACAACAACTGATTATATAATAAATATTGATATTTTAAAATA
>JBAWXD010000074.1:0-16127 GCA_037144275.1 Paludibacter sp.
CTTAGTCTTATATCTTCCTTTCAAAACTATTGTGGACCATGTGATAAAAAACATTTCAATAATAATTACCATGTATTTATTATATTTATTTAAGATGAGAAAAATATTAATTATAAACCTGCTTTTTATCACGTGCCTGGTCATTGGTTTTGCTCAGCACAGTAAGGTGTTTACTAATGCTGATGCTCAATTTATCAAAGGAAAAGAGCTTTTCGCCCAAGCTAAATTTGCTGCTTCGTATCCCTGTTTTGTTGATTTTTTGAAAAATGCTGATATAGAACAGGTCAGTCAGTTGGAAGAAGCTGAATTTTATCTGGCTGCGAATGCTTATGAATTGCAGCAGAAGAATGCGACAAATCTGTTGAAGGGGCTTTTAACAAAATATCCGAATACAGTTTTTGCAGATGAAGTGAACTACCGGCTCGGGCGGATGGAAGTGGATACTAAAAACTTTGAACTTGCCATGCAGTATTTCAATCAGGTGAATACTACTCATTTGGGACAACAAAGTCAGACAGAATGTTTGTTTTCAAAGGGGTATGCTGCCATTCAAACGAAAAGCTACTCTGTTGCTTCTGACATTTATAAAAATTTAAAGGAAGTGGACACGCCTTACAAGTTTTCCTCAGCCTATTATTTTGCTTACTCGGAATATTGTCAGAAAAATTATGCTGCTGCCTTGCCTCAGTTTCTGAAGCTGGAAGACAATCCGCAGTATAAATCGATTGTTGCGTATTATATTGTGCAGATTTATTATGCTCAAAAGGACTATGACAAACTAAACGACCGCGCTGATATACTTTTAAAAAATAGTCCTGATAATAAAAATAATGCTGAAATCTACCGGATTGCCGGTGAAATAGCATACCGGAAACAGAATTACGATAAGGCTATCAATTATTTGAAAAGCTACGAAAAGCTATTTCCACAAGTACTTCGAAACGATATGTATCTGCTTGGATTATCATATTTTCAGACTAAAGATTACAACAATGCCGTTTTGTATTTATCAAAGGCAACATCCGAAAAAGATGAAATGACCGAAAATGCGTATATGCATTTGGGAAATTCATACCTTAAGCTAAAAGATTTTGCGAATGCCAAACTGGCTTTTGAGGCTTCGCTGTCAAGCAATTTCAACAAATCCGTTCGGGAAGAAGCCATGTTTAATTACGCACTGACTTGTTACGAGTCCACAACTGCTTTTGGTGAATCTATTTCGGCTTTCGAACAGTTTCTGAATGAATTCCCGAATTCGAAACATGCTGAAAAAGCTTTCGATTATTTGTCCACTGTTTACCTGACCACCAAAAACTACGAAGTTGCTTATCAATCCGTTCAGAAAATTAAATCGGCCAGTGCCTCTTTCCTTGAAACTAAACAATATATTCTGTATCAGTTAGGTACGGAAGCTTTTGTACAAAATAATTTTGAAAAAGCCATCAATCGTTTTACGCTGGCGTTGGAATTTGCTCCCGCCGGAAAGTATTCGGCTGAATGTTTGTACTGGCGCGCTGAAAGTAAGTATCGTATTAATCAACCCGAGCAAGCTATCGGCGATTTGAAAACGTTTTTCAGCAACAGCAACCTGAAATCGAGTGCTAATCAGGTTATGGCCAATTATTTGATGGCTTATTCCTATTTCTCAAAGAAAAACTACAGCGAATCGCTCAACTGGTTTTTGAAATATATCGACGCTGAAACCAATATGAAGGCTACAAGTTATCCCGACGCGATGAACCGCATTGGAGATTGCTATTTCAATAACCGCAATTTTGCTAAAGCGCAGCTATTTTACAGCAAGTCAGCCTCTGCAAGTCCGGCCTCAGCTGATTATTCGTTGTTTCAGGCAGCTTACGTAACCGGATTGCAGAAAAATTATGAATCCAAAATCACCAAACTTGAAAGTCTGATTAGTCAGTTTCCAACTTCAGGATATGTGGATAATGCACTTTATGAAATCGGACGAGCCTGGCTATTGCTCGAAAATAATGCGAAAGCCATTGCTACGTATCAACGTCTCTTGGAACAAAAACCAAGTGCTGATTTAGCCTGCAAAGCAGCATTGGAAATTGGTATGATTTATTTTAACGATAAAAACTACGATAAATCTATTGCAGCTTATAAAAATGTGATTACCAACTATCCGGGGACAGAGGAGGCCAACACAGCACTCGAAAGTCTGCAAACGGCTTATATAGAATCAAATGAAGTTTCAAATTACATGGCGTACATCAAAACCTTGGGCATGGGAACGAAATCGGGCACAGAAGATTCAATCTCATACATCGCAGCGGAGCATCAATACATGAATGCGAATTATTCAAAAGCCATAAGCGGATTGCAGACTTATTTGAATCAGTTTGGTCAGGATGCGCGATATGCGGGTATGGCTCAATACTATCTTGCTGAAAGTTATTATGTGACCGAAGATAAAGTTAATGCGTTGAAAGCCTATCAGGAAGTGCTCAAAATTACAGGAAATCAATTTACCGAAGAAGCTGCCCTGCGATGTTCCGAAATTACCTACGACCGCAAAGACTTTGCTTCAGCAATGACTTATTTCAAACAATTGGAAACAGTAGCCCATAGTGTCGATAATAAAAATATCAGTCGATTGGGGGTTCTACGTTGCAGTTTTTTTCTAAACAATTATCAAACCACCGTGAAAATTGCTGCCGAAATTGCTGCCGATCCGCATTCGGGTGAAGAAATGAAAGCTGAAGCCATATATAATCGTTCCAAAGCTTATCTGGCTTTAAATCAATTTGCTGAAGCGATAATTGATTTAAAAACACTTTCGACCGATACCCGCACAGCTACTGGTGCTGAAGCGAATTATCTATTGGCAAACTTGTATTTTGATCAGGGGAAAATGACCGATGTAGAACAAACGGTAATGGAATTTGCAAAGAAAAATACGCCGCATCAATTTTGGCTGGCACGGAGTTTTGTGCTGCTTGCCGATATGTATATCAAACTGAATAAAGATTTCCAGGCCAAACAATATTTGCTAAGTCTGCAGAAAAACTATAAACCGGTTGACGAAATTCAAAAGCTTATTACCGAACGCTTAAATGCAATCAGCGAAAGGGTTAAGAAAAGTATTATCAATTAATCAATTACCAATTGAAAAATTCATTCAATGAAAACTTCAAAATATATAACTTCAATTCTTTTATTTCTAAGTAGTACAGTCTTTATGACAGAAGCTCAGGATTCAATTCTGAACCGAAACGTGTCGGTGGAACGTGAGTACCGACCGATTATTCAGGATGCAGGGAAAATTAGTACTATTCCTCAGGTACTGGAACCTAAAGTCGAAAAAATGACGGCAAAGTACAGCGATTTCAATTTGCCACTCAATGCCGATTTCAATATTCATACACTTCCGGCAGCAGAACTTGCCGCTGAGAAAAATATAGCAAAACAGAATTATGCCCGCATTGGATTTGGATCTTACCTGAACACGCTCGTTGATGCGGCTTTTCCGCTTATCAATACTACCGATATGTTGCTTAATGTGAGTTTGAATCATTTGGGAACCCTTGAAGCAAAACGATTTCACACTAGCAGCAAAGCAGATATTTCTTTTTCAAAACTTTTCAAAACCTTTAATCTCTACGCCGGTGTGGGTGGTGGTCATGAGTATGTAAAGTATTATGGAAATAGTTTCAACAGGGATTCCATTGCAGATTTCAGTTCGATAGCAATAACTCAGGGAGGTTCCATTTATTCCGAAATAAATCGTGCAGGAGTAAATACATCCAGCCGTTTATACACAGTAAATGGGTTAGCAACCGATCCGAGCGCCGACACGTTCTGGCGACTTAATTCCGTGGTGGGTTTGCATTCGCTTGCTCTGGCAAAAGACATTCGGTATCAGGCTGAAGTAAAGTACAATCTTTTCAGTTCCATCAATGGACTCACAGAACATCAGATTCATACAGTGGCAAAGTTCAGTTCACCAAGCAAAAAAGACCGAATGGGGCTTTATTTGGACTTGTACAATATGATTTATAGTTCGACCACTATTCCTGCTTTCAATTTTTGGAATAGTTATTCCGTGTTGAATCTGAATCCGTATTATAGCATTGATCGTGAACAATGGAATGTACGCTTGGGTGTAAAATCAGCCGTTTCATTTGTTCAAGGAAATATTTTTAGCCCTTCGGCTGATATTAGCGGTGAGTGGAAACTTTTTCCAAAAGTCCTTACGGTTTACGCTGGAATAACAGGCGGTTACGAACTGAATTCGCTGGATAAAACCCTTGCTGAAAATCCATATTTGTTTTCCGACCTTCGGGTAAACGATACCTACACGCCTATGAATCTTTTTGCCGGAGTAAAAGCGAAGCCATTTTATAATGTGTTGATTGATGCGTATGTGGATTTTCGCCAGATCAACAATCAGTATTTCTTCGTGAATAAAGAATATAAATTAAACAATGCTTTTTCACCTATGTCAGTTGCTGATTCTTCACTATTCAGTAATCGTTTCAATGTGATTTACAGTAATGCAACGCTTTTAAAAGTTGGTGTGCGGATAAGCTACCACTGGCAAGACATTCTGAATGTGGAGTTGAAAGGTGCCTATAACGGTTGGAATGTGGCTACTGAACAATATGCCTGGAACAAGCCAAAATACGAAGCAGAACTGAATGTAGGCTATAAAATCGATAAGAGTTTCAGTGTTGCGGCTAATGGTTTTTATGAAGGTGGTCGCTTTGCTAAACTGGGCAGTGTTGCTATCACAATGCCTGACAAAATGGATGTCAACCTCAGTGTGAATTACCAGTACAACAAGCAATTCAGTGCTTTTGCCAAAATAAATAACCTTATAAACAGTCAGTATCAGGATTTCTATGGCTACGATGTGCAGGGAATTAATTTTATGCTGGGTGCTGCAGTTTCATTTTAAAATAAACGTATAGAAAACAAGGTTTACACTAAGAACCGCAAAGGATATTAATTCATCCTTTGCGGTTCTATTTTTTTTATTTCTTTGCGAAGTATGCGGTAAATTACTTTTAAAATTACTGTATCTATTAACCAATTTTATTCATTTTCAAAATTAATTTCTTACATTTGTCCTGTATTAATATTCAAATTTATAATCTGCCCTGACAACTTAAAACAGGGCATTAATATTTTTAATCAAAAATGAGAAAACTAATTGTTATTTTGCTTTCGCTCAGTTTATTTGCCGGATTAAAAGCCGACGAAGGTATGTGGATGTTGCCACTGATTCAAAAACTAAACATTCAGAAAATGAATGGCCTGGGGTTGGCACTAACCGCCGATGAGATTTATAGTGATAAAAATGTTAGCCTAAAAGATGCCGTGATTATTTTTGGAAACGGCTGTACCGGTGTGATGGTTTCGTCGCAAGGACTCGTATTTACCAATCACCATTGTGGGTATGATGCCATTCAGAAACAAAGTACAATGGAACATAATTACCTGAAAAATGGATTTACAGCTGAAAAACAGTCGGATGAAATTCCTTGTCAGGGCTTGTCGGTGAAGTTTCTATCAAGAATTGAAGATGTAACCGAACGTATTGTTTCTCAACTTCCAGATACACTCCTGGGAACGAAACGGGCTGACAAAATAGATTCACTTTCAAAAGTAATTCAAAAACAAGTTTCAAAAAAAGACGGTTTTTCGGCACGGGTTCGCTCGTTCTATTCAGGAAATGAGTTTTACCTTTTCGTTTATCAGGAATACACCGACATTCGATTGGCGTTTACACCACCCGTTGCGATTGGTAAGTTCGGTGGAGAAACCGATAATTGGATGTGGCCGCGTCATACCGGCGATTTCTCCGTTTTTCGGGTGTACAGCGATTCAGTTGGAAAACCGGCCAAATATTCCAAAAACAATATAGCTTTTTCGCCCAAACGTTTTGCCAGCATCTCCAACAAAGGATACCAACCCGGCGATTACAGCATGATTTTAGGAAATCCGGGAACAACTACCCGCTACTTGTCATCTTGGGGAGTGAATAATCGTATGAAAAGTACGAATCAGGCACGCATCGATGTGCGTGGTGCGAAGCAGGACGTATGGCATTCGTTTATGCGAGTGGATGAAGCGGTTAATTTAGCTTATGCCAGTAAGTTTGCCCGCAGTGCCAACTATTGGAAAAACAGCATTGGAATGAATAGAGCCATTGGCAAATTAAACGTTATTGCTCAGAAACAAGAACAGGAAAAAACTTTTACCGAATGGGTAAATGCAAACCCTGAACGTAAGGCAAAATATAGCAATGTGTTGAAAACGCTCGAAGAGGCGTATACCAGCATTTACCCTTACAGCAAAGCCGCCAATTATTTGATGGAATCTCTGTCAGGTGGAGTTGAAATGCCCCGGATTGCCTCGCAGATTAGCAAACTTATCAAAAGGAACACGCCAACGGATTCACTGATGATGCAGCTAAAGGAAAGCTACAAGGATTATTATCCGGTGGTCGACCAAGCTGCCATGGTTGCCATGCTTGATGTATATAAAAAATCAGTGGATGCCGATGCGCTGCCCGAACTCTATACCGAGATTCAGAAAAAATTCAAAGGTAATTATGTCAACTATGCCCGATTTGTGTTTGAAAAATCTGATTTTACATCTCTGGAGAAAATAACCAAAGCCATTGAGCACAAAAAAACTGATTTTTCGAAAGATCCGGCTGTACTTTTTGCTCAGGAAGTAAGAAAGACAATGGAAACAATTCGTGGAGCAGAATACGATAAACTTTCCGACCGGATTCACGATGCTGAACGCTTATACGAAAGTGGAATTAAAACTATGACTGGCGAAACGGGCAAACCCATGTACCCCGATGCCAATTCCACTATGCGTCTGACCTATGGAAAAATAGCTGGTTATAACGGTGCAGATGCTACGGATTATAAATATTATACCACCACCAAAGGTATTCTGCAAAAGGAAATTGCCGGCGATGAAGAGTTTACAGTTCCTAAAAAACTCAAATCTGCAATTGAAACAAATAACTACGGTGCATACTTAGATAAAAGAACCGGCGAAATGCACGTGGCTTTCCTCAGCAACAACGATATTACCGGAGGGAACTCCGGCAGTCCGATTTTCAATGCCAAAGGCGAATTGCTGGGGCTGGCATTCGATGGAAACTGGGAAGCTATGAGTGGCGATATTATTTTTGAACCCAACCTGCAACGCACCATCAATGTAGATGTGCGCTATATTCTGTTTATTATGGATAAAGTAGGCGGTGCAACCCGACTGATTAATGAATTGACTATCAACTAAAATCTGCGTTATTAGTCGGAGTACGACTTAAAGTCGTTCCCCGACTTTATAATCAAACGTGCCCTCGTTACAAACAAAAATGCGCCTTCCGAACCGGAAGACGCATTTTTTATATTACTGCCGATTGCTACTGCAAACTGCCGACTACCGTTTAACGACTACTTCTTAGAATTTATCCATTCGTCCATAGCCTTTGCAGCTTTGCGACCATCGCCCATAGCAAGAATTACCGTTGCACCTCCGCGAACAATATCGCCGCCGGCAAAAATAATTGGCACAGCAGATTGCATAGTATCGTTGTTTACAACCACAGTTCCCCATTTGGTAACCTCGAGTCCCTGAACCGACTGCGGAATTAGCGGATTAGGCGAAACACCAACGCTTACCACCACTTCATCTACTTCCACAAGTTCTGTTTTTCCTGGTATTTCTATTGGTGAGCGACGACCTGATTCGTCAGGTTCACCCAGGGTCATTACCTGCAACAGCATATGTGTGACACGTCCTTGCTCATTTCCAATGTATTCAATGGGATTATGCAGTGTCCAGAATTCAATTCCTTCTTCTTTGGCATGTTTAACTTCTTCCAGTCTGGCTGGCATTTCACTTTCAGAACGGCGATACACAATCATAGCACGGTCAGCTCCCAATCGGCGAGCCGTACGAACTGAGTCCATAGCCGTATTTCCACCACCAATAATAGCAACTTTTTTGCCTTTGAAAACTGGAGTATCCGAATCTTCACTGGCTGCATCCATAAGGTTCACACGTGTCAAATATTCGTTCGACGACATTACACCTACCAGATTTTCACCTTTGATATTCATAAATCGGGGCAGTCCGGCACCACTGGCAACAAAAATTCCTTTATAACCATCGTCTTCCAAATCTTGTATCGAAATGGTTTTTCCGACCACACAGTTCGTTACAAAATGTACGCCCATAGCCTGAAGATTCTGAATTTCAACATCCACAATTTCGTTTGGTAAACGGAATTCAGGAATACCATATTTCAATACACCGCCAATTTCGTGCAATGCTTCGAAAACCACTACCTCGTAACCCAGCTTAGCCATATCACCGGCAAAAGCAAGTCCCGCAGGTCCTGAACCTACAGCAGCAATTTTAATATTATTGGCAGTAGCAACTTCCGGAACAGAGATATTTCCACTTTTACGCTCATAGTCCGCAGCAAAACGTTCCAAATGACCAATAGCTACTGATTCTTTTTTCATTTTCAGGTGAATACAACGTTCTTCACATTGTTTTTCCTGAGGGCAAACACGTCCGCAAACTGCGGGTAAAGCGGAAGTTTCTTTCAAGGTTTTAGCAGCTTCCAGAAATTCTCCTTTTTCGATATGTTTTACAAATTTGGGAATATAAATCCCTACCGGACAGCCTTCCATACAAGTCGGGTTGGCACAATCGAGGCAGCGTTTAGCTTCCAGCATAGCCATTTCGGCGGTAAGTCCTAGGTTCACTTCTTCTAAACGGCTGTGACTACGGTATTCAGCATCCAACTCAGGCATATGAACACGGGGAATATCGGTACGTTCTTTGGCTTTCATGGCTCCGCGTAAATCAGCACGCCATTGTTCTGCTCTTTCTTCTATTATTGACATATATGTTTTTTTCGGTTGATTGGTTGATCTTTTGATTAGGAAATCACGGACTGCCTACTGTTACTGCTTACTATATTCAGCCATTTCTTCACGTTCAATGTCGCGGTATCCACCCAAGCGCATCAGCATTTCATCAAAATCAACCTGATGAGCATCAAATTCAGGGCCATCTACACACACAAACTTAGTTTTTCCTCCTACACTTACTCGACAAGCTCCGCACATTCCGGTTCCGTCCACCATGATAGTATTGAGTGAAGCCAAAGTGGGTACTTCGTATTTTTTAGTCAGAATGCTTACAAATTTCATCATGATAGCTGGTCCAATGGTAACACACAAATCTACTTTTTCGCGGTTAATTACCGATTCAACTCCATTAGTCACCAAACCCTGCGTTCCATACGAGCCATCGTCAGTCATTACAATAACTTCGTCAGACAAATTACGCATTTGTTCTTCCAAAATAATCAAATCCTTGTTACGTGCTGCTAAAACAGTTATCACACGGTTTCCTGCTTGTTTCAATGCAGCTACAATCGGCATCATGGGTGCTGTTCCAACTCCACCACAAGCACAAATTACCGTTCCGAATTTCTCAATATGTGTGGCTCTACCCAAGGGTCCGACCATATCGGTTATATAATCACCCGCTTCGAGCGCACAAAGTTTTGAAGACGAAACGCCCATCTTTTGTATAACAAGCGTGATAGTTCCTTTTTGCAAATCAGCATCGGCAATGGTTAGCGGAATACGTTCACCTTTAGCTCCAACCTTCAAGATAACAAAATGTCCTGCTTTTCTGGCTTTGGCAATCAATGGAGCTTCCACTTCAAATTTTACAACATTAGCAGAGAAATACTCTTTACTGAGAATTTTATTCATTGGATTTACGATTATTTTTTAAGCCCGTAAAAGTAATAAAAATATGTCTTATTGTAAATTATTTAAGCATAAAAATATCAAAACAATCTCCGTTTACGCCAACAATTTACATTATATTTCATAATATCCATATCAAACCTTACTAAAGGAATCGAAATTTACAACTATTTTCGTACTTTTGTGCCACTATTATACATAAAAGTAACACGATGCCGGTAGCCCGATTTGGAGTTTCGCTTGAAAATGACTTGCTGGAAGCCCTTGATGTATTTGTTCATGAGAATAAATTTCCAAACAGATCGCAAGCTATTCGCCATTTAATTGAAAAAAATATTGTTGAACAAAAGTGGAAATGCAATAATATTGTTGCAGGTGCAATTATTCTCACTTACGATTACAATAAAAATGACATTCAGGCAAAAATCTCCGAAATCAAAAAGAATGCAATCGGAGAAATTCTTTCAGCTCAGAATTTTTATATCTCAGCTGAAAAAGCACTCGAAATTATTGCTGTAAAAGGACCTTCCCGTAAACTCACTGAATTATCTGAAGCATTAATAAGCATTAAAGGAATTGAGCATGGAAAACTAATAATGAGCAAAGTAGATTAATTTTTTTTGCTCAAGAAGTAACACGATTTAAAAATAGAATAACACGATTTAATAAAAACAACTACAAAAATATATGAAACAAAAACTTCACTTAATTCTACTTTTGGCTTTGACGACCAATTTAATTATCGCTCAATCAACTAAAAATGACAGTATTCAACTCTGCGATATAGTTGTAACCGGTTCAAAAACAGAAATATCACGCAAAATAGTTCCACTTTCAGTTTCACAGATTTCGAAACAGGAAATTGAAAGTACAGGACAAATGAATATACTCCCGGCACTCAATACTTTCACCCCGGGAGTATTTGTTACTGAACGTAATATGCTTGGATTCGGTGTTTCGGGTACAGCTGCCGGCTCTATCACTATGCGTGGTATCAGCAGCTCACCGAATACAGATGTGTTAGTACTGATTGATGGAAATCCCCAATATCAGGGCATTTTCGGACATCCATTAGCCGATGCATACGTAAGTTCGGATGTGGAAAAAGTGGAAATTATTCGTGGACCAGCATCCATTCTATATGGTTCGAATGCCATGGCAGGTGTGATAAACATCATTACCAAAAAGCAGAAGGAAGAAGGGCTAAAACTAAATTTGGGTGGTTCTTACGGATCGTATAACACGCAAAAATATTTTGGAACAATTGGCTACAAGAAAGATAGAGTGAGTGCATTTGCTTCGATTAATCACGATCAAAGCGATGGCATCCGCCCCAATACCGATTTTAATATCACAAACGGGTATGCAAAAGTGGGGTATGAACTTAGCAAGCAATATAATATAATGGCTGATTTTAGCATTGCCAAGTTTATCGCGAATGATAATGGACCTGTCACCTTAGCACCTGTTCCTTTCAATATCGACGTTACCCGTGGAAAAACCTCCTTATGTGTTGATAATAAGTTTGACAAATCAGAAGGTGGTTTCAAATTCTATCATAATTTCGGCACTCATATTTTGTCGGATGGTTTCCGATCAACCGATCATAATACAGGAGCCATGCTTTACCAAACCTTCAAACTAAGTACCGGAACAAATATCACTGCCGGAATTGACTACAAAGAATACGGTGGAATTGCTAATCAGGGCTTTAAACACGATTCACTAATCAATATCACTGAGTTGGCAATTTATGCTTATGCTCAACAAACCTTATTCGAAAAACTTACTGTCAGTGCCGGTTTGCGGTTGGAAAATAACTCGAAATTTGGGAATGAATTGATTCCAATTGGTGGTCTGACATATAATTTATCTGACGAAACGACTTTCAAAGCCTCGGTTTCAAAAGGTTTTCGAAGCCCAACCATTATGGAACTTTATCTGTATGCACCGAATCCAAATTTGCAACCCGAACGCATGATGAATTACGAAATCAGTTGGTTACAATCCTTGCTGAATAAGCACCTGAACATTGAGTTGACTGCTTTTAAAGTAAAAGGTGATAATTTAATTCAGGTGGTGGTTCCTCCATTTCCTGCTATGCGACAAAATGTAGGTTCGTTTGAAAATCAGGGAATAGAATTTTCGGCACGTTATGCAGTTTGTAAAAACCTTTTCCTTCATGCCAATTACAGTTACTTAGATTTGAGTAAAGCCGTTGTGGCTGCACCACGACAACAAGTGAATGTTAGTGCCAACTACAGCTATAAAATATGGAATCTGAATGTTTCAGCTCAATATATCGAAAAACTATACGTTCTCAACACGACCAATCCATTTGCAGCTGTCATGGAAAGCACTGCAGATTATTGTCTGCTGAATGCACGTCTTTCAGCCCGCCCAATGAAGCAACTTGAAATTTTTGTAGTTGGTAGTAACCTTACAAATACAGAGTATCAGATTAATTATGGCTACCCCATGCCGGGTATAAATTTCAATGCTGGGGTTAACATAAAACTTTAACATAATAATTAAAGAAATAATTCTTTAATTATGTTGGATTAAAATAAAAATAAGTAATTTTGAAGTGTCAACTCCAGTGAATGGTTTTCGATTTATTGGAAGTGCAAGTTATCATAAATTAATCACACTTTAAATCCAATTTTATGAATAATCTGGAAAATTTTCATTGGAAAATGGCACCTTACGAAATTCCAATTCTTTTGTTGGTGCTTTGGGATCTTACCTGGAAAATAATTGCTATGTGGAAATCGGCCAGAAATAAACAGGTAATATGGTTTATTTGTATAGCCTTTTTGAATACGCTTGGAATTCTGCCCATCATTTATATTTTAACTGGTAGAAAAAAGAAAATTGTCATGGAATAAGTTTCAAGTAAAACAATTTGTTGGAACATTTTTTGCAAGATAAATTTTAATTTGAAATTTATCTGAACTTTTTCTTGACAATATGGTTGTATTTATTGAAAATAATACTATTTTTGCAGCGTCTAAGAAAAGACAACTCTTATGGTAAACCGATTTTTTACATACTTTTATTTTTACTTTTACTTTAGTAGGTGAGAGCAGGATAGCCTTTATGTAAATAACAAAACTATAATCAATAGAAAATACATGAAAATCCTGCTTCACTTCGAGCGGGATTTTTTTATAACTATAAACTATTTACTACCAACTATAAACTAGTATGAAACGAGTAGCTATTCAGGGAGGTTTGGGCGCCTATCACGGTATTGCAGCTGAGATATTCTTCAGGGATGAAGAAGTACAAATCATACCTTGTATTACCTTTAGGGATATATTTTCAGCCATAAAAAAAGACTCGAATGTGGTAGGAATTATGGCTATAGAGAACACTATTGCGGGAAGTCTATTACCAAACTACGAATTGCTGAAAGAACATAAGTTGCCTATTGCCGGTGAATTCAAACTGCGGATTTCGCACTGTTTGGCGGCTTTACCCGGACAGACAATTCACGACATCAAGGAAGTCCAATCGCATCCAATAGCGCTGATGCAGTGCGGTGATTTTTTAGGCACTTTACCGGGAGTAAAAGTGGTGGAACACGAAGATACGGCTCTTGCTGCCCGCGATATACAACAACACAATTTGATTGGAAATGCAGCCATTTGCAGCGAGCGTGCTGCCGAAATTTACGGATTGAATATTCTTGCTCGTGGTATTGAAACAAACAAACGTAATTTTACCCGTTTTTTGATTTTTGGAAATCCATGGGTTGTGGAAGAAATTCAAAAAGATGAACCTATTAATAAAGCATCAGTTGTTTTTACTTTACCACACTCCGAAGGAAGTCTTTCGAAAGTACTATCGGTTTTCTCGTTTTATGGTATTAATCTGACCAAAATTCAATCGCTGCCAATTATAGGTCGTGAATGGGAATATCAGTTCTATGTTGATTTTAAATTTGACGACCTCGAACGATACAAACAATCCTTGGTGGCTATTAAGCCTTTAATCAACGAATTAAAAACTTTGGGAGAATATCCGGAAGGAATAACACCGGGGGAATAAGTTGGCAGTAAGCATTTATCAGTAAACAGAAAAACAAACAAAATGACTATAAAACCTGCAGAAAGATTAAATTCAGTTTCTGAATATTATTTTTCAAAGAAACTGAAAGAAGTGGCAGAGATGAATGCTAAGGGAATGAATGTAATTAGCCTTGGCGTTGGTAGTCCCGATCTTCCACCATCACAGGAAACTATTGATACTTTATCCAAATCGGCTGCTGAAGCCAATACACATGGTTATCAGCCATATGTAGGAATTCCCGAGTTGCGTAAAGCCTTTGCTGATTGGTATAAAAAATGGTTCAAAGTTGTACTGAATCCGGCAAACGAAATTCAACCGTTGATTGGTTCAAAAGAAGGAATTTTGCATATTTCACTGGCATTTCTGAATCAGGGAGATGGTGTGTTAGTTCCGAACCCGGGCTATCCAACCTATTCTTCGGTAAGTAATTTGGTTCAGGCCAAGGTAATAAGCTACGATTTGGATGAAAGGAATAATTGGCAACCAGATTTCGATGCACTTGAACAAATGGATTTGTCAGGCGTTAAATTGATGTGGGTGAATTATCCGAATATGCCAACCGGAGCAAGTGCCACTTCTGAATTGTTTGAAAAGTTAGTGGCATTCGGTAAGAAACACAGCATTGTGATTTGTAATGACAATCCGTATAGCTTTATCTTGAATGACAACAGACTCAGCATTCTTCAGGTGGAAGGTGCAAAAGATATTTGTATTGAGTTGAATTCCATGAGCAAATCGCACAATATGCCGGGTTGGCGTATGGGTATGCTTGCTTCCAATCCTCAGTTTGTGGAATGGGTACTCAAAGTAAAAAGTAATATTGACAGCGGACAGTTTAAACCCATGCAGGTTGCAGCGATTGCAGCTCTCAACAATTCGGAAGCTTGGCACCGCGAAATGAACATAGAATTGTATCGCAACCGTCGTCAATTAGCCGAAGAAATTATGAATACACTCGGCTGTACTTACGACGAAACACAGGTGGGAATGTTCCTTTGGGGAAAAATTCCGGCAAAATACGCCGATAGTGGCGAACTCGCTGACAAAGTGCTTTACGAGGCCAAGGTATTTATTACTCCGGGATTTATTTTCGGTGACAAAGGAAACAGTTACATTCGAATTTCTCTTTGTGCCAATGATAAAATGTTGAGTGAAGCACTCAGTAGGATTAAGGAATTAGTTAATTAGTTGATTGGGAAATTGAAAATAGAAAATTGTAAATGATTAAATTGTAAATTAAGATATGGAACTCGAATCAATTTTACTACCAGGAGTTGACGCCAAACGTCCACTCATAATAGCTGGACCTTGTAGTGCGGAAACCGAAGAACAAGTTATGGAAACTGCCCGCCGGCTTCATGCTCGTGGAGTGAAAATTTTCCGTGCAGGAATATGGAAACCACGTACCAAACCGGGTGGTTTCGAAGGAATAGGTGTTATTGGTTTACCCTGGCTGAAACGCGTTCACAACGAATTGGGAATGTACACAGCCGTTGAAGTGGCTACAGCTGTTCACGTTCGGGAATGTTTAGCACACGGCGTTGATATTCTGTGGGTTGGTGCTCGTACATCTGCAAATCCTTTTGCAGTACAAGAAATAGCTGATGCGTTAGAAGGTGTTGATATTCCCGTATTTGTGAAAAACCCGGTAAATCCGGATCTGGATTTATGGATTGGAGCTATTGAACGTATACACAATGCAGGTATTCGTCGTATTGCAGCTATTCATCGTGGTTTCAGCACCTTCGACAAAAAGATATACCGGAATCTCCCACAATGGCATATTCCAATTGAACTGAAACGCCAGATTCCGAACCTGCCTTTAATTTGTGACCCAAGTCACATTGGTGGAAAACGAGAATTGATTGCACCACTTTGTCAGCAAGCTATGGACTTGAATTTCGATGGATTGATTATTGAATCTCATTGTAATCCTGAGAAAGCATGGAGCGATGCCGCTCAACAGGTAACACCGGAAGTCCTTGACTTGATTCTCAGCACACTCGTTATCCGTGACATGACGCAAACGACGGAAAACCTGACAGCCTTGCGTCGACAAATTGACGAACTCGATAACAGTTTACTTGAATTACTGGCACGCCGTATGCGTGTTTCCGAAGAAATAGGCACCTACAAAAAAGAACACAACATGCCTATTCTACAGGAACAACGCTACGATGAAATTCTGAAAAATCGTATTACACAAGCCGAAAAAATGGGTATGGATGGAGAGTTTATGAAAAATGTTTTAGTCGCAATTCACGA
>JBAWXD010000075.1:0-16053 GCA_037144275.1 Paludibacter sp.
AAAAATTGACCCACTTGCAACTAATTGGACAGCTTCTGGTTATAAAATCAGTTTTGAACGGAAAATTATGAATGTTCAGGGGAATATCCTGACTTTCGATGCACCTGTTATGGATATTATTGACCCGGTTTATGCTAATGCTTTTGTGCTAAAATTCACTTCTGCTCGTATTTCAAATTGTGGAGTTGAAAATCTCAAAATGACTTCGAGTTACCTTTCTTCTACGGACGAACTGCACGGTTGGAATGCCATTTATATGGATAATGTGGAAAATTGCTGGGTGAAAAAGGTAATGGCCTATTCCTTCGGCTATTCTTGCGTAAATGTGAATGATGGTGGGGCTTTCGTAACGGTTGATAGTTGTTCAATGCTCGATGCCATTTCGATAATAACCGGTGGACGCCGATATTCATTTAATTTGAACGGACAACGTTGTCTGGTTCAGAATTGCACGACCAGAAATGGTCGTCATGATTTTGTTGATGGCAGTCGTACACCGGGACCTAATGTGTTTTACAACAGCACAGCTACCTTGGAACATGCTGATATTGGTCCTCATCACCGCTGGTCAACCGGAATTTTGATTGATAATGTCAGCACCGACGGTCAAATTCGGGTTCAGGATCGGGCTGATTCGGGTTCAGGACACGGTTGGTCAGGAGCGCAGATTATGTTTTGGAATTGCACTTCGCCTGATTTTGTGGTACAGGATCCGCCTTCGTTTCATTGCAATTGGGCAATTGGCTGTCTTGGACCAATTACCAATGTGGGTCAATGGACAACAAATCCGTTGGGAATTGTAGAATCAAAAGGAACAAAAATAGTTGCCATTCCAAGCTTATTTAAGGCACAATTGGCTGAACGATTGAAAAGTCTGGCTACTGCTGTTGTAATTCCCAAAGTTTCAGCTGTTGACTTTCAGGTAATTCCGAATCCGGCTACAAATCAAATTCAAACAAGAATATTATTGGAGCAACCTTCAAAAATTCAATTAACTCTTTGTGATGTAAATGGTAAATTAATCAAATCACTTCTTTCAAATCACCAGATTGAAATTGGAATGAATGTTTTGAATTTCAACTTTACTGATATTAAATCAGGAGTATATTTAGTAAAACTTTCAAACGGAAATTTTCAGAAGTCTACAAAACTAATTATACAGAACTAACACATGAAAAACTGGTCCAAAACTCATCATACTAGGATTGTTTTTATTGCACTCATATGTTTGATTGTAACCAATACAGAAGCTGCAACCATTAATGTCAGCACGCTTAATGCATTACAAACTGCTGTAACCAACTCAACATCCGGAGATATAATCAATCTGGCAAACGGACATTACAGTAACTGCAACCTAACAATTTCAAAATCAAATATAATAGTTCAGGCAGCAACTCCGGGTGGTGCTTTTTTGGATGGGACAAGTATAATTAGCATTTCAGGAAATAACAATAGCTTTGGGGGCTTTCAGTTTACAGCAAATGTTACGGCAAGCGGCACCAATACAATTGCCGTTACTGGAAATTCAAATACAATTACTCAACTGAATTTTAACGGTTATTCTGCCGACCATTTCCTTTATATTACTGGTCAATATAATGTGGTTAGCTATTGTAATTTTCAAAACAAACTTGCCGTAATGACAGCCAAAGCCGGTACCGGCGATATGGTGCAGATTATTCCCAACACCACAAATCCGGGTTATAATACTATTCGCTATTGCTCATTCCTGCACATGCCAGGCATGGGTGGCGATTATGGTAATGAGTGCATCAGAATTGGCAACAGCACAGTCTCAACATTTATTTCGAGAACAGTAATTGAGTATTGCTATTTTGAAGACACCGGGCTTGGTGACAGCGAGGCAATATCTGTCAAATCCAGAGAAAATATCTTGCGTTACAACACGATGAATAATAATCCCAATGCAATGTTTTGCTTCAGAAATGGTGACAATAATGTTGCTTACAGTAACTTTTTTATAAATTCAGGCGGAATAAGAGTAAAAGAAGCCAATAATATTTTTTGTTATAACAACTATTTTGAAAAATCGGGTCTTACCGGAACTATGAATGCTGTAACCTATATTTATGATACATCAAATTCAACTTATGTATTGGATAACATTAATTTCTTACATAATACCTTTGTCGATTGTGGTAATATTGACTTTGGAGGCGTTGGTGCAACCAATGGCACCTGGGCAAACAATCTTTTTAAAAAATCGGGAACAATCTTTGTGAATCCCAATGCCGGAACAAGCTTTTCAGGAAATATCTACAGCGGAATATTGGGAATTACTATTGCAACCGGCATGACACAAACTGACCCACAACTTGCCCAGAATACTTATGAATATTATGATTTGACTGCCACAAGTCCGGCAATTGGTGCCGCTAGCAATGTTTATCCGGCAATTTTATATATACCCGGGATTGACACCTTACTGTTAGATATTAAAGGTCTAAACAGGCCTGTCACAAGGATCTTAAAAGATGTAGGTTGCGAGCAGTTTAATGCAACAGGCACTATCACAAATCGTCCACTTAAATTGTCGGATGTTGGTCCGACTTATCTTAAATCCTTGGCTGCTATTGAAAGTCCGATAGGAAATTTGAATTTTAATGTTTATGTCAATTCAGTAAATAGAACTTTAATATTAAATTTCAACTTAGCTCCGGTTTCTGAACAAAATCTGGTTATTTATAGTTTAGCTGGCTCTTTACTGAAAACTACAAAACTTATTGACGCTAACCAACAACAATCTATTGATATTTCTGATCTCAAAAAAGGAATTTATCTGGCTCGCTTGAGTTCAGATAAAACCTCCGAAGCCATCAAATTTATAATTGGAAATTAGGTTTTCACTGATAAAATATGCATTTATATTGATAAATACTTTTATTTCAAGAAAAATTACTATCTTTGGTCGACCAATCGCGTGGTTGACCAATAAAAGTTTATTTACAATTAAATCTAACAAGAATGAATTATACAATTTCAGCTTTTCAAAACATTCTATTTCAGGCAAAAAGCGTACATATTAAAACACTTGCTTTTATTGCCTTATGTGTTTTTTTAGGAAATGAAGTTGCAAAAGCTACTACCATCACAGCCACTTCTATTACCGATTTACAGACCAAAATAAATGCAGCAAACTCGGGTGATATTATCAACCTGGCAAATGGACGTTATACTAATAGTTCCATTAGCATTTCCAAATCAGGAATTACCGTTAAGGCAGCAACTGCGGGAGGTGTTTTTATGGATGGGAATAACAATATTGTCATTGCAGGAAATTCAAACACTTTTAGTGGATTCCAATTCACAACTAACAATTTGTCAGGAGGTTTGCCTGTAGAAAGTCCAACTAATGCCGTGACTGTAAATGGGAACAGCAACACCATTACTCAATTAAATTTCAATGGTTATTTTGCTAGTAAGATGATACAGATTGCCGGACTAAACAACACTGTTTCGTATTGTAACTTTCAGAATAAACCAACAGACACATCTATAGCAAAAAATGGTGATGGTGATATGCTTCAGATAATTCCTAATGCTACAAATCCCGGAAATAATTTAATTCGGTATTGTTCGTTTCAGCACATGCCCGGAGGTGGTGGTGACTGGGGAAATGAATGTATCAGAATTGGTGATGGTGCATATTCAACAATGATTTCACGCACGGTGGTTGAATATTGTTATTTTGAAGATACCGGTTTAGGCGACAGTGAAGCAATCTCCGTAAAATCCATGGAAAATACACTCAGGTATAACACCATGAATAATAATCCAAATGCCATGTTTTGTTTCCGAAATGGAGATAACAATGTGGCTTATGGTAACTTTTTCATTAAATCAGGCGGAATTCGATGCAAACAATCCAATAATGTTTGGATTTACAATAATTATTTTGAAATGGCCGGAACAGGATGGGATAGTTCATTACCGGGTTCGGGAACCAGAGCAATCTATTTTTTGACTTATGCTGGTTTTAACAACAATTATAATGTGTTTCACAACACTTTCTATAAATGTGGTGAAACTGAAATACAAACCGGTATGACAAATTGTAGCTGGGCAAATAATGCATTTTATTCAACTTCAGGCAATATCTTTACAAGTACAGGCACTACAGCTGGTCAAACTTTTGTTGGAAATATTTATCAAGGTATCTTGGGATTAACAATACCGACAGGAATGACTAATACCGACCCAAAACTTACTTTGAACTCTGATAATTATTACGGATTATCAGCTACAAGTCCCACCATAAATGCTTCCGGTGCTGTTTATCCAAAAATGTTTTTTATACCGGGAATTGACACCTTGCTTTTAGATATTCAGGGTCAGGCACGACCAGTTTTGAGAGCGCAAAGAGATGTGGGTTGTGAAGAATACAACGCCACTGGAACCGTAATTAACAAACCACTTGCTCTGAGTGATGTTGGTCCATCCTATCTAAAGTCAATTACCACCGGAATTGAAACCACAAATGAAAACTTAAATTTTAATGTTCAAGTCAATTCAGCGACTAAAAAATTAGTTTTGAATTATTCATTTCCACAAATTTCAAAACAAAAGCTGAAAATTTATAGTTTGAATGGTACTTTAATTAAATCCATTGATATTATCGATTCTGAAAACCAACAGCAATCCGTTGATATTTCATATTTAAAAAATGGGATATATTTTGTCCGTTTAATTGCCGGAAATAATTCTGAATCACGTAAATTCATTATCAATCAATAATTTAATGAAAAAGTATTTTTTAATAATTAGCGTATTTCTGTTAAGTAATAAGTTGCTTGCACTAAATCTACTGACTCCACCGGGTTCAAACTTTGATTTGAACGCGTGGAAGTTACAAACATTGGACCAGAATTTATTATTTACCGAAATCTCTGCAAGTTCTCTTGTTAATGGTTATACAAGTGATTTCTTTTACACAAATTCTTCGGATGGGTCAATTGTTTTCAATGTCCCAAGTAACGGTACACCAACTAGTGGAAGTACTTATCCCAGAGTTGAATTACGACAAATGACCAGTGGTGCAAACTGGAAGTTAACAGATACAAATGAACATTACCTGACGGCTCAATGTAAAGTAATTGCCGTAGCTCAAGCCAAACCACAAACCATTATCGGACAAATACATGGCAGTGAAACTAATTCGGAATTATTGAAAATTCGTTGGACCGGTTATTTGAGCGGACAATGTAGAATTGAATCACGATATGAATTAAATGATGCTACACAGGCTGAATATGGTGTGACTTTAGCATCCGGTTTATCGCTCGGAGATTTGATTGATTATACAATTACAATGAAAAACGGAACAATTACCTGTACTGTAAATGGAGTTTCTGCATCTCAAACATATACTACTGCTTACTTTGGTACAACAGATGCTTATTACTTTAAAGCCGGAAATTATCTCCAATATAATCCGCAAACTGTTCCCGATCCTACCGTGATTTACGGTCAAAACCAGTTTTATAAATTATCTTTGAATAAACTAACTACTTCTGTTCAGGCTATTTCAGAATTAAATCAGTTTAGTATTTATCCTAATCCGGCAAAAGACAAAATAAAAATTAATGATATTTCTTCAATTAATTCTAATATTAATCTTCAAATTTACGACTGGAATGGAAGACTAGTTAAATCTATGAATTGTATTGATAATCAATCTATTGATGTTTCTGATTTAGCAAAGGGTATTTATCTGGCAAAAAAAAGTAATAACACAAGTTCTAATACAGCAAAATTTTTAATTTCAAAATAACGGCCACTTAGTATTTATATCAAAGTAATACTACAGTCAAAAAACAAAAGAAATTCAAAGTCGAATATAAAATTTGATGAAAAAACAAATTCTGATATTGACCATTTTGCTTCTAAGTTTAAAATTAGTCGCATTAAATCCACAACTTCCTCCGGGTTCAAATTTTGATTTGGATTCGTGGATCTTACAAACTATAAGTACTGGTAATCTATTTGAAGAGAAACTGCCGCCTGATTTACGAAGCGGATTTACAAATAGTCTTTTTTATACAAATACGGTTGATGGTTCATTGGTTTTCAGAGTTCCAAGTAATGGTGGAACAACCAGTGGCAGTGGTTATCCCCGTGTAGAATTTCGACAGGTAAAAAATGCGGCTTATTGGATTATGACTGACACAGCTGAACATTATTTAACTGCTCAGTGTAAAGTTATGGTCGTTGCAACAGCTAAACCACAAACCATTATTGGGCAAATTCATGGAAACGAAACAAATTCGGAACTTCTAAAATTGCGTTGGACGGGTTATCTGGCAGGTAAATGTTATGTGGAAGCTCGGTATCAAACAAATGATGCCGCAAGGACCGAATACGGAGTGAAACTTGCCACCGGATTGTCGCTTGGAGATATGCTTACTTATACAATTACAATGAAAAAAGGAACAATTGTGGCTACAGTCAATGGCACAAGCGCTACTCAAAGCTATACAACTGAATTTTACGGAACAACAGATTCTTATTATTTCAAAGCTGGCAACTATCTTCAATACAGCAGTACCGATGCGAATATTTATGGTCTAAATCAATTCTATAAATTGTCGCTGTTAAAACAAGAACCAACTGAATTAATGAAAGTCAAAAGCGGATTTTTAAAGATTTTTCCAAATCCGGCAAAAGACAATATCGTAATCAATTCCTACCTTTCAACTTCAGCCAATCTAAATTTTCAAATTTTAGACTGTAGTGGAAAATTGATTAAATCAATGAATTCTATTGGAGATCAATCTATTGATGTTTCTGATTTATCAACTGGAATATATCTCGTAAAACTAAATTCTCAGTCATTTTCAACATCAACTAAATTATTGATAATCAAATAATCACAATGAAACAATCGTTCAATAAATTCTCAAAAATCAGTTTAGCTTTTCTGTTTATTTTATTTCCGGCAAATATATTTTCACAGGCTTTATTAACTGCTGATGGCCCTGGAAATACTTATGAGTTGATAAACAGCATTTTAGCGCCAATCGGTGGCGATGTTGTTGAGAATCCTGAATGTGTACATCCCGAATTTGGAAGACATATTGCCGAAGTATGGGACGCCGATTTAGGTCAATATGTTTTTGAGTTTTACATTCATGTTAGCCCTGATAATGACCGTTGCATAAACTTTGACAGGCAACGGGTTGAAATAAAAACGTATGATGCTTCCCCCGCAAATTTAAAAGGTACTTCCGGCGAAACTGTTATTTATAAATGGCGTTTTAAAGTTCCAACCGGTTTTCAACCCTCTTCAAATTTTACTCACATTCATCAGGTTAAGGCAGTTGGAGGAGATGAATCTGATCCACTTTTTGTATTGACAGCCCGAAAGGGAACTCCAAATAAACTGGAACTAAACTATTATGAAAGTTCAAGTCTGAGTTCTGTAAAATTCAGTTCGGTTAATCTATCTCTATTCGAAAACACATGGGTAGAGGCAACAGAACGTATTAAAGTAAATAATGTTGGTGGTACTTATTCAATTACAATTAATAAAGTAAGTGATGGCACAACAATTTTGAGTTATACTAATAACAATATATTGACTATAAGAGCAGATAATTCATTTATTCGTCCAAAGTGGGGAATTTATCGAAGCTTGTTAAGTTCACAGGATTTGCGTGATGAAACACTTCGCATTAACAATATTTCCATTACTGAAGATATATCATCAAAAATTGAGTCGAATACCGCAGCGGATGAAAATAAATTCAAAGTGGTATTTAGTACAGATACCAATAAATTGCTATTTGAGTACAATTTGTCTGATAAAATGGATGTTGAAATAGATGCTTATTCCTTGAACGGACAGAAAGTTAAATCAATTTTCAACGAAAAAACTAAGGAATCGGGGTTTTATCAAAACTCCGTAGATATTTCTGATTTGAAATCAGGAATTTATTTATTTCGCATACAATCGGGTAATTATTCACAAAACTGCAAAATAATTATTCAAAAATAAATAGCATGAATTTAAAAATTCAAGTATTTAATTGCAAATTGCCTTTGTTTATAATAATTGTAATATCTTCATATTCAACTTTATATGGGCAAACAACCTGGCAGTCAAGCATAGTGAAATTTGCTACAGATGGCAAATTGATGTACGTCGCTGATGTCAATTTGAATCGGGTTGTTGATTTCAGTTGGGCAGGTTATAAAAACAGCAATGAGCCCATACCAACCATTACAAAAATTATTTCTACGTTAAATCCGGTTGTAGGTGTAGATAATACAACTGCGATCAACAGTGCTATTACTGCTGCAGCTTCCGTTACACCCGATGCTAACGGTTTTCGCGGTGTAGTTTTGTTGAAAAAAGGTAATTATCAGATCAATGGAACAATCAATTTGAATGTCAGTGGTGTAATTGTTCGTGGAGAAGGGAATGATCCTGCAGGAACAGTTCTTACTGCAGTAGGAAATACACCAAATCAGCGAAGTGTTTTTGTGGCAGGTGGAGGCACAAGTACTCAGTGGAAACAAGTTGGTTCAGTAAAAACAAACATTACAAGTCCGTTCGTTCAGGTTGGTTCGAATCAGTTTAACGTGGCAAGCTCCACCGGATTTGCCGTGGGTGATGAAATTTGCATTTATCATCCGTCTTCAGCAGCCTGGATTACAGCTGTTGGTGGCGGTGGTGTTGATACTGCTGCTCCGTGGACAGCCGGACAAATCGATATTATGTTTAACCGAACTATTCTGGCCATTTCAGGTAATACCATCGGCATTGATGCTCCGGTAATGAACCATTTGGATTTGTCGCTCACACAATCGTACATTTATAAAATTGATAAAACCACCACCAAAGCCAAAATTGGAGTTGAAAATCTGCGTATTGATATTCAGAACTGGACATCGTATCGCGATGAAGCACATGCCTGGGAAGGCTTGGTAATGGCTGATATTGAAGACTCGTGGGCAAAAAATGTTACGGCATTGCATTTTGGTCAATCCGGTTTTCAAACTTTTACAGCTAACCGCATTACTATCGACAGTTGTCAGGCACTTTGGCCATGCGCAACCTTATCGGGTAGTTGTCGTGATAATTTTCAGATTGACGAATGGTCTTCCAATATTTTAGTTTCGCATTGTATTGCTGACAGCGCACGCCATTCGTTTGAAGTAAGTGGCACGTCCAAAGCTTCGGGAGTAGTATTCCTTCGATGCACTGCTACCAATGCCACTAACCCAAGCGAAGGCCATTTTCATTGGCCACAAGGATTGTTATATGATTGTTTCAGAGATTATGGAACAATGACAGACGTGGTATTGGGACTTTATTCACGTGGTAGCATGGGAACTAATCACGGTTGGGCTGCTGCCCATTCGGTAGCATGGAACTGTGATTTACGCCGAACTTCAAGCACTTACGGTGATATGATTTGCCAGCAACCGCCAACGGCTCAGAATTATATGATTGGAGGATTTGCTAATGTAAACCGTTCGGGTAAAATCCCTTTCCCCCAATATCCCTTGGGATATGTGGAAGGGGTTAACAATACAAGCGCTTTGCTGAATCCACAATCATTATTTGAAGAACAGCTAAAAGAACGTTTGGCAAAACTGACAACTGTTTTAAATCCATTGGCTGATCATTCTGATTTTAAAGCCTTCAGCACTTCAAATAATGCTACAATTGAATACAACCTGGAAAAAGAAACCACAGTCTCTGTTCAGGTTTATGGAATAAATGGTCAACTGATAAAAACAATCATTTTGAATGAAACGCAGGCAAGCGGTGTTCATCAAAAAACTTTTGATATTCAGCATGTATGTTCAGGAATTTATTTAATTAAACTTACAACTGATGGTTTCTCATTCACAACAAAATTAATCGTATCTCGCTGATGAATACTAATTTATTTAAAATAATCTCCGTTTTGTTATTTTGCTGTCTGGTTCAATCTGCTAAATCAGCTGAGAAAATAGCTGTAACATCAACAGATTCCATAGAAATAAATAACCCGTATTTCTATGTGTTGCGGAATTCAACGATAAATGTGTCGTCTGATTCTTCAACGGTTGGTAAACGCGTGCTTGTGGCCTTGAATTCGGTAAAAATCAAAAAGGGAAATAAATTCATTCAGCTTGACCGAGGACAAATTGCTGTTTTTCAGCCTAAAGAATCGTATCAGGTTACAAGCGGAAAATTTTTCGAAATCGGGTTTAAACAAAATCATCCCGAGCTTAAACGACCTGAAGAATGGATAGAACCAACTAAAAATATCGTGGTTTATAACGATTCGGAAATTCGTGTTTTTGAAGAGCGTTTGGCACCACACGATATCCGTGAAGTTCATAGTCACGCACAACGGGTAGTAGTTCGGTTGAATCTAGTTCAACTTACCGACCCACGGTTTCACGAAACACCCAAACCAGGTTCCGGAATTCAGGTTCCAAATACAGTAAAATATGCCGAACCGGTGGTTCATGCCGTAAAAAACACCAGCGATATCCCACTTTTTAACATCGTGATTGAATATAAAATACCATCTAAAAATTAACAATATAATACATAGAATTCATGAGAACGAAAATCACAACTTTGTTGCTGCTGCTAAGCCTTTGCTTTTCAAGCTATTCTAACGCACAAACCGTTTCAGTTCGTTTAAACGACAACTGGCAATTCATCAAAACAGATTTGGGAAGTGCCTGGGAAGCTGTAAGACCTATAGTCAAAGCCGGAAACCCTGAATGTATGCCGGTTTGGACTAACGTAAACTTACCTCATTGTTTCAACGCATCCGATGGTGTTGACCCGGATATGAATTATTATCAGGGACCGGGCTGGTATCGTACTCAAATTGAGGTTAAAAATCCGTTCAGTGCAGGTCGAACTTTGCTTCATTTCGAAGGTGCAGGACAAAAAACTGAGCTGTATATTTATACTACCAAAGTGGGTTCACATGTTGGCGGTTACGACGAATGGACAGTAGATATAACCGATGCGGTCAACGCATTTTTAAAAACTAAAAATGCAGAAACCTTCAAAGGAAAAATTCCGCTTTCAATCCGTTGCGACAATTCACGCGACAACGAAATGCTTCCTTCAGCACTTTCCGATTTTAATATTAACGGTGGAATTTACCGTTATCTGAATTTGGTTTATGTTCCTGCTTTATCCATCGAACGAGTGAATATCAATTCCGAAGTCGATTCAAAAGGTGTTTTAGGAAAATACGATGTGGTGTTAAAAACAACAAACAAATCAACATTAGCAAAAGGAACACTCAAAATTGAAATTTTTGATCCGAAAGGAAAATCCATCCTTTCAAACAGTCAGGAAATTGAAGCAGGTAATGCTGAGAAAACGGTTTATACTTCTACTGTAAAAAAACCAATGCTTTGGTCGATTGCACAACCAAATTTGTATACAGCCAAAGTAACCTTAAGTTCTGATGCCGGCGTTCATACTCAAATTGAAAAATTTGGTTACCGAAATTTTGAATTTGTTGATTATGGACCTTTCATGCTGAATGGCAGTCGTTTATTGTTGAAAGGTACTCATCGTCACGAAGATCACGCCGGCGTTGGTTCAGCTATGACCGAATCACAAATTCGTACTGAAATGATTATGATTAAAGACATGGGTGCAAATTTTATCCGGCTGGGGCATTACCAACAATCCCGTATTTGTCTGAACCTTTGTGACAGTCTGGGAATTCTCGTTTGGGAAGAAATTCCGTGGTGTCGTGGTGGTGTTGGTGGAGAAAAGTATAAAAATCAGGCTTACAGTGTGTTGACAAATCTGATAGCCCAACATCGTAACCATCCGGCCATTATCCTTTGGGGATTGGGAAATGAAAATGATTGGGAGGGTGATTTTCCAACATTAACTAAAAAAGAATATGCTTCGGTAGTTCGAAACTTTATGAGTTCATTAAACGACCTGGCACACAAACTCGATCCATCACGCAAAACGTCCATACGGCGTTGCGATTTTGCAAAAGACATTCCGGATGTGTATTCGCCTTCCATTTGGGCTGGTTGGTATCGGGGCATTTATACTGAATACAAGGATATGTCAGAAAAGGAAATCAAGGGCGTGAAGCATTTTCTTCACGCTGAATGGGGTGGTGACAGTCATGCCGGACGACATTCCGAAACACCTGACAAAGGATTACAGGACATTAAACCTGGCGGTGGAGTTGACGAGCGTGCCGGTGATTTTCCAAGGGTTGGCGGTGCACCGCGGGTTTCGAAAGACAGCGAATGGAGCGAAACCTATATTTGTAATTTGTTCGATTGGACACTGAAAGAACAGGAAACCATGCCAGATTTGACCGGAGCTGCATTTTGGACTTTTAAAGATTTTACAACCCCGGTTCGGCCTGATAATCCTGTTCCGTATGTAAATCAAAAAGGCGTTGTTGAACGCGATCAAACCAAAAAAGAATCCTATTTTGTATTCCAATCCTATTGGGCAGAAAAACCTATGGTTCACATTTACGGTCATAGTTGGCCAACCCGCTGGGGTGATACCGGCGAACTGAAAATGGTCAAAGTGTATTCGAATTGCGACGAAGCGGAGTTGATTTTCAACGGAAAAAGCATGGGCGTACAAAAACGCAACAGCCAGAATTTTCCGGCAGCCGGATTGCGTTGGAACGTTGCTTACAACGCCGGTGAAAACACGCTGAAAGTCATTGGCAAAAAAGGAAAAACCACCGTTACCGACGAAATTAAACAAAGTTATCAGACAGATAAATGGGGAAAGCCTGCTCAAATGACCTTGACCAAAATTGCTCAGACAGCTGACTTTGCAACTTTGGAGGTGAAATTGCTTGATGATAAGAAAGTTATGTGTCTCGATGCTAAAAACGTGGTAAGCTTTGGTTTGACGGGTGATGGCAAACTAATTGATAATCTGGGAACGGCATCCGGCTCCAGGGTAGTGGAACTACAAAATGGTCGGGCTATTATTCGGGTTCTGCTTAATTCAGGAAAGAGTATTGCGAGTGTAAAATGCAACGGTATTCCGACTGTTTTTTGTGATTTGAAATAACATTTGCTTGAACCTGTCGTAATTTAACATATTTGGTATGCCAATTTTATGTTTTACAACAGTTTTCGAAAAATAATTGCAAAATAATTTTTTTATTAACTCTACAAGCATTATTTTTGGTCAACCAAATATCTGGTCAACCAGAAAATGCATTCAAATTTTTATTAAATATTTAAAATTCAAATCATTATGAAGAAAATTACTTTTATTTTAGCCTTATGCGCTTTTGCACTGATAGGCAAAGCACAGGTTTTGCTGGACGAAACTTTTTTTGACTTTCCAACAACCGATAACACTGCAACGGTAAACGGTTGGACAAACTATTCAGGGAACACTCTGGAACCGAATCTAACAGATTCTCGCACTTTGGATAAGGCTGGTTTGCAATATGCCGATCTTAGTGGTGTTCCATTTTTATCAGGACAAGGAGCCGCATTACATAATGTTTATGTTGGATTATCTGCTACTAAAAATCCTCCGGGAACTGTACTTCTTACTTCAAAACCCTTTTCGACTACACCAATTACAACCGGCGTTATTTATACTTCCTTTTTATTTCAATCTTTAGCGCCGGGCGGAAGTCAGGGTCAAACAGTAAGCTTAACAGACTCAATACACCGCTCAGCTATGTGTCTGTGGGTTAGACCGGGTGCATCCGGTTCAACCTTCAAATTGGGTATTACCCGTTCAGGTGGTGGTTCTTCTGATATTGTAAATGGCTTAACAGAATTTAATTATGGAACAGTAAATTTCATTGTTATGAAATATGACTTTACTTCTCATATTGCCTATCTGTATGTGAATCCTCCGGTAGGGAGTGCTTCAGAACCAACAGAATATGCTTTTGATAATGCATCGGTTAATCCATTAGAGATATACCGCACAGCCATGCAATATGTGATGTTAACCAACAAGGGTTCAAATAAATGCTCTTATTATGTTAGCGGTATCCGTGTTTGTCAATCATGGGCAGATGCTGTACAAGCTGCTGCACTCCCTAAAGTTACAGCACCAACTGTAGGATCTGCCAGTGGGGTAGATGTAGAAAGTTTCTGGGCAAACTGGACGCCAACTACTACGTCAAATGGTTATACCATTTTAGTTTATAGCGGAACTTCTTTATTCAGCAAAACTAATGTTACCGATAAAACAGCTTCTACTTTTCAGGTAAGCGGTTTAGTCTCGAATACAACCTATACCTACAAAGTACAGGCCAATGGCGATTTATCAACTACCGGTAACTCTGATCCTTCCGCTGCTTCAGCTAGCTTTACAACAAAAGATGGTGTTCTGAGTGTTCAACCTAATTTCAGTGATGGTACCTGGGGTCCTGTATATACAGCCAGCACAGGCATCAATCCGGAACCTGCCGCACTTTCCTATCCATCAGCTGCAAATGGTAACTATTTTGTTTCTAACGGCCTCAATAGTAGCGTACAAAAAATAGGTATATTCCTTGATAATACATTGACTGTTAGAGACACCCTTAAATATTGGATTAAGCTGGATAAATCTACTGCAGCAGGAGGCTCTTATTTAGCGTTACCATCCATGAAACAAGTGGGAAGTATGCAGTTACACGTATTTTCAGGCTCTAAAACAAGACCCTTACTTGTTCAGGAACTTATATCAAACGGAAGCTGGCAAACTGACTATTCTTTAGTTACCGGAAAAGATTCTATTGCTAGTAATAATGATACTATTTATACCCTTCATTTCAATAAAAGTGTTGGAACCAAATTGAGAATTATCAATACGGGCGGTGGATTTTTAGGTATTGGCAAAGTCAGTGTTGATGCTGTTCTGAGTGGATTAATTGAAAACACAAGCAATATATCACTTTACAGTACAGGTAAAACAATTGTCAGCTCACAACCAGGAACTCTCAGTGTGTACAACCTTCAAGGTATATTGGTTTACAAAGAAGCCATTGAAAACCGCAGACTCACTAATTTGTCAGCCGGAATATACATTGTTCGACTGAAAGCTACCGACGGAAATATGACAACCCGAAAAATACTCATTAATTAAAAATAAATCAATTTTTAATATTCCAAATTGGTCAGACAGCAATGTCTGACCAATTTTTCCCTCTTCTCTAAAATTTTATTTTTTTAAACTTATTAAATCAAAATGTTATGAAAAAAATTACTTTCTTATTGGCATTGCTGTTCATAACGGTGCTAACTAATGCACAAACACAGCTAACAACTCCTACAATTGGAGCATCTACTGTAGCCACTGCAGGAGGTTTTACTGCTAACTGGACTGCTGTTACAAATGCTCTTTCTTACAATGTAAAAGTTTATTTAAATGGTACAACCTTGGTAACCAACAAAGTTGTTTATGGACAAGCTACTGCAACTTTAGCAATGTCCGGTTTAACCGGTAGTACGGCTTATCAATGTACTGTTACTGCATTAGGAGATGGAGTACTTTATTCCAACTCTGCGGAATCTGCTTTATCTACAAGTTATTCAACACTTACACCTGTCTTAGCAACCGCTGCTCCTACTGTTGGAGCAACATCGTCTATCACGTCAACAGGTTTTACCATTAACTGGACTGCTGTAGGTGCAACTGCTGCAACTTCTGTTACTGTTACTGTATATGATGCATTATCAAATATTGTATTTTATACACCAGCCATTGCAGCAACTGTAGCAACTGCAGCTGTTACCGGATTAAATGCAGCAACAAACTATACTTACACTGTTACTGCAGCAGGTGATGTTAATACTGCTGTAGCTTCAGCTCCTGTAGCAGTAACAACTTTAGCAGCAACTGCTCTTACTGCCCCGGCCGGTTTAGCAGCCGCTGCAGCAAATTTAAAAGCTACAGTTTTCACAGCTTCATGGACAGCTTCAACGGGAGCTGTAAGTTATGATGTGAAAGTTTATAATAGTGGAACTTTGGTTAGTACTACGAACACAACAAATACTTCTGTCATAATTGGTGGATTAATTCAATCTACTTCTACTTATACTGTT
>JBAWXD010000076.1:0-15949 GCA_037144275.1 Paludibacter sp.
ATAAATCAACTTTAGAATGGAATAAAGCACTATCGGGCATAGATTTAAATCTTAATAACTCAATGTCGTAAGCACTGTATTCTTTCCTCAGTGAGGCTTTTACATCATCCAGTTTAGATTCCGGGTCAGAATAACTAAGAAACAATTTTTTTATATTGAAAACAATATAACCTATTGCATGAATAATATCATCCATAAAAATAAAGAATGCTGTGTGTAGGACTATGGATAAAACCATTAAGACAAGTGTCTTTGTAAATAAACCCGGTACTAATTGCCCAGCCATTAAATAACCTGCTAAAATAAGCCCTGCCGGAATAAAGATCATGAAACCCATCAGGATGTATTTGAGAACTGATAAGAAGAAGTTTGGTTTTACTTCTAACTTCTCGTTGATTATTGCAACGGCAAAGGCGATGAACAATTCAAGTCCGAAGAATATAAAAATGCCGAAATTGTCAAAAAGGAATGTCCCAAAAGGATTCCCGGATACATTAAACCGGAGAAAATCAATAAACATCTTTAATGATGCATAATCCACAAAAATTATTATTGGAATAAGAAAAAACAATGTCAAAATCCAACGAATTTTTTTGCCCGATGGAGCGTTGAAGTACATTTCATTTTCGATTTCAAATGACTCTATTTTTTCAATGTATTTGGTTCTTTCTTTTACCAATACATAAAAGCGGTGTGTCAAACGACCAATACTGTCTTTGATTGCGAGTAGTTTTGTCATAATAAATGACGTTGAAGTAGTTTTCATAATTTTATTTTTTAAAATTGTTATATAATTGAACTATCGAATTAAATGCCTCCTCGTAACTTTCAAAAACAGAATAGTCAGTTGGATTTAAGCCAGTACAACGTTTAACTATGACTGAGTCAACATTGCCGACCATTATAAGTTTTATGGACTTATCAAACTTAAATGTTTGTTTGTAAGTGTCCTTAAAATCACTGCATACCACCATTACTTTGGGACTTTTTGGGGCTTCATTTAAAAACGTTGTAGCACGTTTAAGTGCAGAAACAACATCGCTTCGTTTTGCCACAGGTCTTTCTATTTTACTTTTCATCCGGCTCTCGAAAACTTTGAAAGACGATTCGTTTAATGAATCAATTTTCAGATTGGTTTCTGTTTCAACTTGCTTACCAGTCTTTTCGGAGTCTATCCATGGATTAACCGGTTTATTTTTATCGTCCTGAACTGAAGAAAGTGAAGTCCACCGTAGAATTGGGGTGTAGGAATTTTCTTTGACATTCGTGTATCCGAGGATCTCGCGACCAACGTGCGTTTCAAAAAAACTTTTGAGAATTTTCAAGTCGATACTTTCCGGGTTGGTGGTGTATGAACCAGTAATATCTGGAATTAAAGCTAACGATAAGGATACCGGCTCAGTTTGTTTCTCAAACATTACTTCTTCTAAGGTCATTGCTTTTTTGACTTGTGAATCATTACCAGTTTCCTTTAGGCTACAAGAAGTTACTAAAAGCAATAAGCTGAGAAATTGAATTAAAATTTTTGTTTTCATGATTGTGTAATTTTAAGTAAATTATTTGTTTAATTATATTTAAAGAAAAAACCATCCTTCCGTCTCAAAAAGCAGGCAATTGCCTATAAATGAAATATCAGGTTCCATTATTGATTTACTACTGCTATTTACATCGTTAATATCATCGATCTCGCCACTTTGTTTAGTTAAAGTGAGATCAATTTCTGAGTCCGAGGTTGAATTGGTATATTTCATACTGCTATTTGTTTGTAAAAAAAATCCGTGATTCAAATTAATTATTGAATCACGGAGCAAATGTAATATTGTTCGTTGTAGGGACTAAATGAGATTATGTGAGATTGCTATTTTTCCATTTGTTATAAACATCTGGATAATTTTCTTTAAAAAATACTTTTTCCTCATTTGTTAATGAAATAAGCTGAAATTGTGTAATTCTTTTTCCTCCAATCCCAGAAATAAACAAACTTTTATTTGTTATTTTTGAATTAACAGCACTTTGAAAATTTTCTTTTGATTTTTCTGTCATGTCACTAACATCTATCCAACCATCTTGTAAAATAGCGTTAACGCAATTTCCTTCTCCTAATCCCTCATTATTATGACGTTTAATTTGATAATCATCTGTTTGTGGATTATACTCACAGTATAACCAGTAAAACATATAGATTGATAATCTTCTCATAACAAGTATATTTTTAAATATATTGAGATTCTTTTCATTTATTTCAACGTCGTTTTTAGTTTTAAATTCTTGTTTGTATGGAGGTATATTGTCTTTATTTACAATGTATTCCTTAAAATGGTTATCTTTATTGAATATATCATTATGTTTATTGTTAAATATATTTATAAAGGTAGTTATATGTTTAATAGAGAGATTTGTTACATCTGTTTCTGAATTTTTGGTATTCGAATATTCTTTGTATAATTTTTTAAATGTGATATGAAAATCATCTAAGTTTTCGATTTGATCCGTATTGAGTTTAGCTAAATCAATAATTTTTTCAATCATTGCTTTTCTACCAATTTTAGTTGATAACATAAGAGATTTATCAACTGTTTCTATATTAATATTTAATTTCTGAGCAACCTCAATACGGAACGCTCGAGGTAACTTTGAGAAAGTGATATATTTATACAAATTTTTATTTTTTTTTGATTCTTCAATAAAAGTATATCCTTGAGGGTATGTCAATATACGTTCAAGTTTATCCTGACGATTATACAACCTAAAATCTGTCAAAATAACTGAATATGCATTCAAAATATCATCATTTATTTCTTTTAGTGCATCATTCGAATTTCGAAAAGGAATGATATTGATATTCTGTTCGTCAGCTTCTTTGATTAGTAATATTATTTCGTCACTCTCCTCCTCATCGTCTAAAAGCATTACTTTGTATTTAATTTGATTAGTAATGCTTCCATTATCATTATCCTTTGTAAATAAAAAAGTTGAAATATCATCGCATAATTTATCAATCGTATCATCCTTTGCATTTAGCACTTTTTCCTTAAACTCTTTTATATCTTCACTATTTCCAGCATTATTCAAGACATTCAATATTCTGTTTTTTGTATTTTCTATATTATCAGACTTTATTTCATGTTTTATTGCAGATATCATACTGTCGAATGCACAATAATGACGAACATCAATCATTTCCAATTCGGTAAGTTTTGGCATTTCCCAGAAATCCTTGATCTCATCTTCTGTTGCTACAGGCAATTGGATAAAATGATTTCCTAAACCATACGCACTAATGATTTCTTTGGTCGAATCAAGTGTAAGAATCTGTTTTCTGGTACAAAAGGAGACAAAAAGAATGGGTAAATTACAAATCATTCTAATTTCCCGTTGGGCTAACTCTATGCCGTAAAAATCAGCATATTGCTTGTCTCCCCAGTTTAGCTCACAGAGTACAATAATATGTGTAAAACCTAAAAATTTAAATGCTTTCTTTTGTTGAAATTCTTCAGGACTATTAACTATTTCCAATTGCATTGGATTGTCTTTAGTTTCTTGCAGAAAAATCTTCAAATACGACTCCAATTCTTCTTTTGATAGAATTCCGTTCCAAATGACAAGAATATTTTTTGAATCAGGCATTATTGTATATGTCTTAAATTGTTATCTTATTCTATATCAGCAGAATAATCTATATTTGCTTCATTTGCATAATACTTATCTTTGCTGAGTTGCAATTTACATTTTAAAGTGTCACCAATATTGAGCTCTTCGTCATACAAATTCTCATTTTTGTCTATAAATAGAATTATGTCATCGCTAAACAGGTTCGATTTAAGTATAATTACATTCTCATCAGTAGGAAATTTTTTAATCTTAGCACTATAAATTGTATTCCTTTCTGGTATAAATCGACTAGTCTTATCGGAAATTGAGAAAGTAAGAAGCTCAAAAAACTTAACAGAAAAAGTCTGCAGTTGAGCAAAATTCAAAGATAGATAATGCACGGAATCATTACGTAAGTCAGTAAGAATATTATAATCTGAATAACTAATTCCTCCTAATTGGTTCAAACCCTTTTGCATTTTCTCTCTTAATGAGGTATTACTATCAGTAGTGCCAACCAATTTAGAAAATATTATTTCTAAGACACGTGAGAATATTGTTACAATCTGTGAAGCATGATAATTGTCTATTTGAGCGCCTTTGTGACGTTGAACCTTACTGTTTATATATGTTTCGAAAACCTCAAACGCAGCATGTAAAATATCAATAATTTGATTTTTAGTTATATACTTTTCCCACCAAAATGTTGTATCCGAACTTTCTATCAATTTGATATCCTTCAAAACCCTTTTGTACAATAGATTGTATGATTCATTGTAGCATAAAGTGTAAATTAACTCTAGTAAACGCAGATAGTTTTCACAACTCCAAGCCAAATCATGGCTATCATCCAACCCTTCTTTCAGCCAATACGCATTTGCTCCCAATACTTGTGTTTCGTTAAATGACCATAGTTTATTAGAAGCAGAAGTAATCATTATGGGACATTCAATTCGAGCGTCCTTCAAACGCTTTAAAACCTGAAAACCTGAAATATGCTCCGGTTTGAGTTCATGCCCTTTTTCTCCTTTTAGCCGTAAATCAAGTATAAGCAGGTCAGCTTTACGAGTTTCCACTTCCTGCAGGATTTTGTCTGTAATAGCTTCTACGGTTGCATCTCTGTGTGGTACTATAGTTACAAATTTTTCTGTTTCTTCTCCATATATCATCCTTTGGAGTATGGAAGCCCAACCATCTTCAGCCTGGTCATCCACAAATAAAATAGTTGGTTTACTTCCTGCCAATTTTTGGCGGATAGTATCAAGAGAAAAACTATTCGGGAAAGCTGCATTATTTGTCAATAAATCTATTCTGTCCTTGATCTGTCCATTTATTCTTTTGCGTTCAGATTCAATATTAATTTTTTCAGTGTCAATATCATTAAGAATTTCTATAAGACCTTCATCTGTTGTAATTCGTTCATGAATTTCAGTTTGTTTCTCCGATACTTCATTTATTTTCTTTTGAACCGGAGATGGTAATTTTGTAATAAGCTTACGAAGCTTTTCTATAATGTCATGCTCCTGCTCTTGAAACACCTGATACAAGGGTTCAAGTTTAATATCCAATACTACTTTTTCTTTATTTAATTCAGCTATTTCACTTCTTAAAGTATCCTGATTCCTATTATCCTCTTTAAATTTTTCTTCCTTTTTCGCTATAAGTTGCTTCAAGAATGTTTTAATGTCTTTTTCTCTGTCTTTTTTTATGTATCGCACCACCAGTCCATCGTACGAATTCATTTCCCGTACCGATGAAAGTATTTTTGATTCAAAAGCATCAATATCCGGTGTACTCACAATATTTTCCACTGCTTTCTGGACTTTCCAAAGTTGTAATACACCCCACCAATTAGCAAAAAAATGTCGGTCGTCGGGTAAGCGGAATTCAGCTTTAAAATAATCAGATAAATCGTCAGAAGTTGTTTTCATTATGCGACTATTGAAATCAATTTTATCCAAATCCTCAGGCATTCGGATAAAACTAACTCCTTCCGAAAAAATTATCAGGTTTTTGATATCCATTTGTATTAATTGTTCTTTACTTAAGAAAGAATAAAGAACACAATGCTGCTTAAAATGATATAAGCGTATGTATTTCAGTAGGAGTATACCTGCATTTTCTGAACGGGTAATATCAGCAGTTTTATAATTGACATTTATCAAAAACAGGTCAGTATCGTTATGTTTTTCGTTGATGGTAAGAGCCAGTTTGTCTGGCGTATCAACCTCAATTCGTGGGATTGACCCAATCTCTATATCGGAAATATGAAGTATTTTCATAACATTAATAACATATTATTTTTCAGGTAATGCAATTGAAAGTAAGGCATCTCGGACATCTTTAAGAGCGTTATAGTTTTTTAATTCTATATTCTCTTCATTTAGCCTCTTGATCCAATTCTCCAATTTATCACTTTTCGTATTTACAGTAACTATACTGTCTAGTTCAAACAAACTACTCAGGATGTCTATGCTAGCAGGGCTCGCAATTGAATGATGAAGAAATTCGTGAGCGACATTAAGTTCGGGATTGTATTTAAATACTTTTTCTTTTAGTCGTTCAAATTCATCATCCTTTCCATCAGTTAGGATTTCAAGTATTTTAGGGTAATATAATCCATTTTGCATATGTTGCCCTTTTTTTTGAATTTTGAAATCAGCTATATCAATACTAAAATCACCATCATTTTTGTGCCATAATATACCTATTTTACTCTTATTATTGGTATTGATAAATGTATCAAATACTTTTTGTTCTATTTCATCATAAATAAAAAATATGTTCCCCGTTTCTAAACTTTCAACTGATTGAAATTGTCCATTTCCATTATATTTGAAAAATTTTAATTCTATAAATTTATTATGAAAATCTTCATTAATTTCTGTACCATCAGTATTTTTAAATTTTAGTCTTTCTCGGTTTGGATTATTGAAACCTAAACTATTGTAATTTGTAAAAATAATTATTTTTTCCATATCCTTAATTTCTTGAGTTAATTAATAATTGATACAATAAATATTTCGAACGAACAGTATGCATGGCGTTTAACAAGGATGATATATTAATAAATCCAACCTTGAGTGTTGTAATTTCTTTAGGTTTTCCTCTACCACTTGTGATGACCACTTTCTTACATTTTCTTTGCAGTTTTGATATAAATTCTTTCATATCTTCTTCTCCCAACTTCATCCTTTCTAAAATACTAAAATGGATAGCAATGATATCAATGGTATTCTCTTTTATCTTATCAATATAAGCATTTAATTTATTTGTATTAGTTATATCAAAATTCTCAGTCCCTAAATCAATGCTGCAATCGCTCCAATTTTCATCACATTGTAAGTATTTAGTACAATATTTTTTCTCATCAGCCGTTGAAATTTTTTTCTGAAATGGAACATAAATATTAGAGTAGGCATAAAGTTGCTTATACGCGATTTCCATATAGTTTTCATTTTCAAATATGCGTTGTACACGTTCATCAAGAATTAAAATAGTAGCTTTTGCTGATTCAAATAGCTTGTAATGTGTTGTAATTCTGCCTTTTAAAACATTATTCGTTGTATAATCTGACAGTTTTCTTGTAGAATCAGGCAATGTTTGCTGTCCTTTACTTGATAAAGCTTCTAAGAAGTTAATATTCCCATTATTGTAATTGGTTATTTGACTACCTTTTCCATCATCGTGGTTAAGAAAACAAATATTGTATCTATTATCACGCTTATGATCGCTATCATTCGGATCAAAGCTTATAAATACATTAATGAAAGAATAATCTCCTTTTATCTTTTTCCACCATTTCTCCCAAATGCAATCATCTAGTTCTATCTTGTTAATAATTTTTAATTTCGTATATATACAATCCTCTTCATTGTTTATTGTTAGCCATCTGTACGGTAATCGATGTTTATATTCAGCAAAAGTCACTTCTTTGTCTTTCAATTTGAACGTAAATTCTTTATCCTCTTTTGTTTTAAAGATAATAAACTGATGTCGAAACTTTTTGTTATCAGTTAAGTCTTTCATCAATTCCTCTTTTGTTAAGAAGTCGGCACCATGTATTTCTTTCTTCTCAAAACCTACGAATAAATAATCATTTGGTTTTAACAAGAAAAATGTGTACCCTAAATATTTTTCATCCTTAATAATTGCTCTGAGAATATTGTAGTTGCCAAAGCCATTTTTCAAATTCAAATTATAATCTGTTGACTTATCCTTTAAAGCGTAATCGTCACTTTCGATATTATTTACTTCCATCATGCGAAGATAGCAAGCGCTTGCTTCCATCTCCATTAACCCTAATGAGTTATCTCTTAACTGATTAGTTCCTTTGTCAAGAATACTCCCATTGAGTTTATTATTTAGTCTATACACTAATTTGTGTATTTCATTAATTTCAGTAACATTTTCAAAGCCAAAATAATTTAGAATTTGTGTTGTTTCTTCCTCATCCTTATTGTCCAATGAAGAAATATCTGAACTTATATCTATATCATCAAAAATCTCTACCTGATAATAATCATTGTCATCGGGAATATTCTTGATATTTACAGTAAACTTTACGATATTTCCTTCAATCTTTTTATTATTATGTTTTGCAGTATTGCGTATAAAATTTTCAATAATATTGTAAAATGCCTGCTGACCCAATACGTCATTTGGCATTGGAATTTCAATATCATTATTAGCGTTAATTTTATTACTATTACATGTTAATTCAAGCTTGTATTTGAATTTATTTAACCCCGAAATAAAGTTTAGCAATAAGCGATTTTCGTCGAAGGCTTTAAATATTTCCCCATTAAGTTTTTTGTTGGTCGCCATCACCGGTTCGCCGAAAGAAATATCAGAGATATACTCCATTCGGGTTCTAATGTAGTCATTAAATACTGAAAGTAGTTTTAATAGTTTATCTTTTTGGTCTTTTATACTTTTATCGAATTTAATATCCTCTAATCCTTTGTAATTGCTTAACGAACATTCATTAGAACATTCTATTCCCTGATTCTTTTTACAGCAATCTTCACAAAAAGAAAAATCGTTGAAAAACTTCATGCTCGTTAAATTGCTCAAAACATGACTGCCGATATTATGACTACTATTGCGTGCCATTACCTGAGAGATAGCAGCTTGAGTGGCTGATTTAATTTGTTCTTTTAATATTTTATTTTTCAAGTATACATCCATATCATATCGTGCAAACTGAGCATGAAAAATAAGAGCAATATTTTCAAAATAATCTATTACAATATCTCTAGCATCTTTACTAAGTGGTTTCTGGTATTCAGCTAAATAAACTTCTCCAATAGAGTGTTCAGGAATTCCACCCGGAGCATAAGCAATAGGTTTAGCAGTATAAAGAAGCATTGCATTTTCACCCTTATCAATACCATTCCAGATGAACTTCATGTATTCATAAAATTTCGTTCTATTATCGTCTTCAACAATGGTTAAATTTGCGGTATATAACGCTTTTTTACATTCAATCTCATCTGTCAACCATAGATAAAAAACACTTTTTTCTTCATTTAAAACATTAATACGCCAATCATTCTTTAATTTCAAACCAATACCTTCATTTGCATTAATTAAAACGATTCTTTCTTTATCTCTTGGAATATCTCCACTCCTATAACGAGCGTAGATTCCAAGTCGACTATTATCATGAATTTCTCTTTGTATTTTATCTTCCAATAAACCCCATTTTTCTTTGTCAATTTTATTCTCAAATTCACATGCGTGTTGCGGAACAGAAATCATAAATCGTTGCAGAAGAATATCAAAATCAGGATTTGTGTTAGAAGAAAAGGCGTACCATAAAATGCTCTTATATTCTTCCTTGTATCCATGTTTTTCAAGCAAATTTTCCAAATTGCATTGTAGAGAGTCTTTTATATTTTCGTCTTTAAAAACGTTTTTCAGTATTGATTTTTGCATATTAGGATCAGCAAGATACTGTTTGATACGCAACAGTATCATTGTTCCAGATTCTGCAAAAAAATAGTTTACATACTTTTTAACATCATCTCTAAAGGATAATTCTATATCAGTATTACGATTTTCTGTTTTAACCTGATTCATAAAATCATTAATTTGATAACTTAAATGTATTGTTATCAACTTCTTTCAAGTAGATTTTTCTTTCCACACATTGGTCACTTCCAAATTTTTTGAATCCAGTAACCGAATATTTTGCTTCGTATTTATGCAAAAACTGTCGAACTTCATCTCCGGTTTTTGTGCCTGTACGAAATGACTCAATTAAAATGGATACTATGTCATAAAACTGAGCTGCCCAAATGTCAGGATCTGATCCATATTCCTCTTTGTAAGATTTAACGAAATCAGCTACCGCAGGATTGTTCATGTCCTCCACGAATCCAGGTTGGGAATAGAGTAACCCATTTGCAGTTCCATTAGAAAGCTTAAGAAATTCAGGAGCTTCTATACCTGAATAACTTATCCATTGTGGATGCCACCCTAGTTCTTCAGATTGCTTTATAAGTAAGGCAGATTCTTTATAATAACTAATTACTACAGCAGTTTGAATTCCTGTCTTTTTGGCTTTCAAAATAGATACTTTGAACTCACTGGCATCCTTCTCGTGAGCCTCAGAAAAAACTATCTTTCCACCATATTTTCTATATTCCTTTTCAAATATATCACGATAGCCAAAACCAAATTCAGAATTTTGGAAAAAGAATACTACCTCTTTTTTATGAAGTTTATTCCCTACTACATCAGCAAGAAAAGAACCTTCCTGATCTGCTAACGTACACATGTTAAATAGGTATGGGCTGGCATTTCTTAGTTTAATGCTGTTTGCAGGTCCATTTATGAGAACTGTTTTAGCCTCTTCAGCAACAGGTGTGACAGCAAGAATTACACCTGTAAAGGCTGTCACAACTACAGGTGTATGATCGTTTGTTAGCAATTTTCTCATACCAAGAACACCATCTTTTGCATTTCCCTTACTATCCTCATAAACAAGCGAGAATGGGACTTTACCATATTTTTTTTTTGCACGTTTTAATGCAAGATCTGCCCCTTTTTTCATAATATCTCCATAGTTCGCAGAATTACCAGTCATTGGAAGCAACATACCTACTTTAATAGACTCATTTTTTTTACTATTAGGTGAACTACATGAAATAACCGCAAATATTGCGATTAATACGATTGAAAAATTCAATAATGATCTATGATTCATTTTAATTTATATTGAAGTTAAATATTGAAGTTAAATTTCCTGTGATCAATAGTAAAATTAGATATTTGACATAATTCAACAAAAAACTCTTCATAAGATTGCTTTAGATATGGAAATCTTCTAACTTTTTCACGAACCCTTTCTTCATATTTTTCGTTCATGTAAAAATTTCTAATAAGAGATACTCTTTTATTAATTAAATCTTCTTTATTTCCTAATGGGCATTTGACAATAGGGATGTCTTCAGTATAATCATCCAATGATGGATGAGGAGTAATTATATTTTCTATCCATTCTTCAGCTGATTTTGTACCTGGGAATGGAACTGCAAATGCTACACGTATTTGATCAATGAATACATCTTCATTTAACAAGAATTCTTCAGTTTGATTGAATGTTTCTTCTGTTTCTTCTGGAGCACCAAGAATCAGATAAGCTCGATTGATGATACCTGTTTCCCAAGATGCTTTAAGAACAGCTTTTATGATATTTTCTTCTAACATTTTATTATATTGAATTTGAATTTTGTTTGAAGCCGACTCAATACCAAAACCTATTTTTGAACAGCCAGCTTGCGCCATAAGGGGTAGAATTTCAATAAAATCTTTTGCTTCTTTAGAACTCTTCGGAATTCTACAAAGACAAAACCATTTAAAATCATTAATAATTTTTTGATTGGTTTCGTTCAGTACTCCAAAACTATTTATCATTTCATTGCATAAAGCTTTTAAATGATAATAACCATTTTTTGTATAATAGTTAAATGTTACATCGTTAAAATAGAAGAAGTTCAATGGTTTCTGATTAGCTTTTAAAAAAGAATCACGAATGCTTTTTATTTCTGCTACCACGTTTTCTACTTTGCGTTGGGTTACATATCCACACCTAAAATTCAAGTATTCTTGTTTATCTGTCGATTTCGTGTTTTTCACATCACCCCACACATTTGGTGTACAACAAAAACTGCAATCTCCAGGGCAGCCTCTTTGTGTCTGAATTTGTGCTACGCCATTTTGTAGGGATGGTGCTGGAAATGATAAATTCCAGTTACGACATTTCGCTATAGCTTCTTTAGGCTTTCTGTGATTTATAACTTTTTGTGCATATACTTCCCAATTTTCTGCACTCAGTCTTTTCCTACGTTGAAAATATGCGGAAAAATCTCTCACATAAGCTCCTTGTATATTTTTATAATTTTCAAGATTACGTTTATGTTCAATGTATGTATTTACAATCTCACATAATGTTTCTTCTCCTTCGCCGACAATAGCTATATCAATAGCATTACAGTTATTAAGCGTATTTTCAGGATCAATACTTGGATGATAACCTCCAAAAATTATTAGCGCGTCTGGTATAATTTTTCTTATAGAACTTGCAATATGAGTTGCTCTAGTATAATAACATGTTCTCACAGAAAATCCGATAATATCGGGTTTTTCATCGATAATAGCTTGAGCAAGCTCAAATTCATTATTTCCTTTTGACTGCAAAACTTTGACGTTTTTCTCAATAATATTTCCAAGAGTATCTGTTTCAATTGCATTTTCTACTAAATCATCCAATGCTGCTGCCAATACCTCACAAGCATAGGGCTCAAGCGTATTCCCTTTGATAATCGATGGAGAAGAAAAACTAAGTGGTACTGGGTCGACAAGAAGGACCTTTACGTTATTTTTTTTTGTCATTTTTTCTTGAAATTTATTTGATGTTTTCTATAAATATTTTTCAACTTTTAAAGTCAATAATTGAATTTGCTAATCGTTTGATTATATTTGTTTTGTGTTCCACAAAAATAATGGTTTTTGGGTTATCTGAAGTTTTCCATGAATATTTTGTTATCAATTGCAGAAAATCTTCAGATTTTTCACTGTCCAGTCCTGCAGTAGGTTCATCTAAGAGCCAAAGATCGGCATCTTGCGAAAGTAGCATTGCCATAGATAACTGCTGCCTTTGCCCTCCGCTCAGAAGGCCCGCAGTTTTATTCAGCCATTTTCCAAAATCAGGGAACAAAGAAATAATTTCTTCAATCTTTTGTCTTTTGTCGGTTTTGCTTATTCCATTTAAAGAGAGCAAAAGGTTTTCTTTAATAGATAACATGGGAAAAACAGCATTTTTTTGCATAAAGTAAGCGATTCCGAGTTTCTTTACCTGTTCAGGTGTTTTATCGTTCAGTAGTTGTCCTTTATAAGATATTGTGCCAGAGTTTATTACACAGAGTTGGTAAATAGTTCTAAGTAGGGTGCTTTTACCGCAACCGTTGAGTCCGGTGATGGCTATACAATCCCCATGCTTTACCTGTAGATTAAAATTCTCAACCACTGGTTCGTCACCGTAACCGCAGTATAAATTTTTTATTTCGAGGATTATATTATTGTCTCCCAAACTCATTTTCTACTGATTTTACCGTTATCGATTTTATGCTTTTCGTTACATATACTGCTTATTAAGGGCAAATCATGTTCTATCATCATAAATGTGATTCCCGATTTATTCAAATCTGTAATTGTTTCATGCAGTCTGTCAATCATCAAACTGTTTAATCCACTACTTAGCTCGTCCAATAAGATAAATTTAGAATCGTTCATCAGTAGGCAACCCAATGAAAGCAATTTTCTTTCACCTACACTTAGCTCATAAGAATTAAGATTCGATTTCGTATTTAACGAAAATTGTTGCAAAATTGACATTGCCTTTTGATAGTTTGCGTTTTCTTCCTCCCTGATAATGCCGTGTTTGGTGATATAATTCAATAAATGATGGCCTGTAGTATGCTTACTAGCTGCCATTAGGTTGTCCAATACCGACATTTCTGTAAACACTCTTGGATTTTGAAACAATCTACCCATCCCCATTTGTGCTCTATGGAGAACGCTTTTGTGTGTAATGTTCCTCTCCATAAATGTAATAGAACCAGCATCCGGTTTTTCAAACCCGCTAATCAAATTAAACAAGGTTGTTTTACCGGCCCCATTATCGCCATATAATCCAATAATAGATTGTGGGACTATTGTCAGGTTTACATTATCTACTGCTGTAATTCCTGCAAAATGCTTGCTCAGGTTTTGTATCGTTAAGATGCTATCCATTAGTTCCGTAATTTAAATTTACCAAACAACCCATTGGGTTTTAGCCGTACAATCAAAATCAAAATGAAAGCATAAATAATCATACGTGCATTTGCTGCTATGGCATCGGGCAAGTTTACAAAGCGTAATAGTTCGGGTAGCAACACATAAATCAATGCTCCTGAAACAGGACCAATCACATTACCCGAACCACCCACCAAAATTATGGTCAAAATAAGAATTGATTCATCCATAGTGAAACTTGTAGGATCAATATAACTCATGTAAGTGGCATATAATGCTCCCGCAATGGTTGCAAAAAAAACAGAAAATGAGATGCTAACAAATTTAAACTTCACAGGATTTTTACCGAGTACTGTTATCCACACTTCATCGTCACGAGTACATTCTATCATTCGACACAAAGGTGTTTTAGGAAATAACCAGAAGAATATCACTGTAATGAGTGTAAAAAAAGAAGTAATCAGTATAAATTGTGAAGGGTCATTAAAGCTAAATCCTGCAATAGACGGTTTGGGTATTGCAGGTATTCCGAATGAACCTCCCGTAACCGATTGCCAATTGTAAACAACACCAAAAAAGATAATTTGCAAAGCCATTGTAGCCAATGTAAAATACAAATTGCGCAATCTACCGGCTAGCCAAGTAGTGATAATGCCATTAATAAGAATGTTTATTATTATAGCTGCAGCTAATGCAAGGAAGAAGTTGCACTGAAATTGTACCAGAAATAGAGTAGTAAGGTATGCCCCAGTTCCATAATATGCCGCCTGACACATAGATAACAAACCTGAAAACCCTGCTTTCATATTTAATGAAAGGGCAAGGATAATGTATATCTGTAAAATTATAAATATATGAATGAAGTAATTCATTTTTCGTCCGACCTATTGTTAAATTGTAAAATTCCTTCTGTTCTCCAAAGCAGGACTAAGATCAGTATGGCAAATGTTACCGGTTCTTTCCACTGAGTTGAGAGAAAATATTCCGTGAAGTTCTGTAAAATTGCTAACAGAACAGCCGCTATCAAAGTCCCGTAAATAGAATAATTACCTCCGACTATTACAACAACAGCAGCGCTTAGTGTAACTGACATCCCTGAATATGGGTCTATTCCTGTATCGTAACCTTTTAAAATAGCTGCAATAGCAGCCATCACCGAACCCAAACCGAAAACCAAATATCGTATTTTCGATGTCTTGATGCCTATTACTTTAGCCAAAGTAGCATTGTCGGATACTGCTCTAATTTTCAAGCCCAAACCTGAAAAGTGGTTACCCAAAAGAAAAGCAATAATCAAAGGTAACACAATATAGATTTGCCAAAGCTGCGGTTGAGTAATAATAACTGTTCCAATTGTCAGGCTTTTTCTAATCGTATTGTCGAGAATAATCATTCCGTTACCGGCTAACAATGCAATTATATTGATAATAATAAGATATACCCCCAGAGAACTAATCAATGCAATATTTTGGTTATTCGATTTTTTGCTTATTGGCTTATATACCATCCATTCAATTACCAAACCCAATAAAAATACGACAACTATTGAACAAATAAAACTTGGAATAGCTCCTACTAAAGGATTTAGCCAATAGCTCATGTAAGCACCAGTTACATACAAAGCACCATGCGCTATGTGGAATACACTGGTGGTTTTGAATATAATATGAAATCCAAGTGCCACTAAAGCTAGTAGCAATCCAGATATTAGGCCATTAATAAGTATTTGGAGCATTATTATTTATTCAATTTCCAAAAAGGAATGTAAAGGAAGCTATCTTCTTTTTAAAGTTGAAGTGAGATAAAGTGAGAAAAACAAATTATTGACATACAATAATGATTTTGATTATTACTTTTAAAATTAAATAATAAAACTTTTAGTATAATCATTTCCTGTTTTATCTGTTTTGAATTCCAATAAAACAACTCACCCAACAAGAAAAGTCTCCTATTATTTTACGATCTGTACCAATAGCTGCACGCCAGCTATTATTTTCCCCAATTTTGGCTTGTTCCCTGCTAAGAATATTACAGCTATCAATGAACCGATTAT
>JBAWXD010000077.1:0-15934 GCA_037144275.1 Paludibacter sp.
ATCTGTTGTTAATTGTACTAAATAAATACCTCTACTAAAATCAGATGCATTTATTTTCAGAAAGCCATTTTCAGCTGGAACGTTATTTGCATAGACCGTTTTGCCCAATACATCTACAATCATAACTTTATAGCTTCTACCTACTATAAGATCCGTTGATTTGATGAAGATGAAATTATCTGAAATATACCAGTTTAGAGTGGTATTTCCATTAATTATAGACGAAAGTGCAGTGGACAATTTATAGTAGTTTTTAAGTATTAAAATCTTCGAAGAATAGGGCTGAAGCGTAAGTGAACCAGAATAGGGTATGCCATCCATCGATACATATTCCGAGTTCAAATCAATTTTTTTCGAACTGTTAGTAACATTTACCTCAAATCGAGCACAATCATTTATTGTGATTGGAATTGCATTCACTTCGTACACTTCAACATTGTCAATATAGGTATAGCCAATAACACTCTGATAGACCGAAATCTCCCAACTTGCAAAGTCAGTTGAGGTTAAAGGTTTAATTAAGAATTCATGCTCTTTACGTGTAGTGCTGTATGGTGCGTACTGAACAGCGGCAAGACCTGACCAGGGTGATAAAGTCTGACGGAGATTAGCTCCAACTACACAATTTTCAATATTACTGATGGTGCTAAAACGCAAAATATAAGTTTTATCTTTGCTGACAGCACCAATCGGGGCATAAAAATACGCAAAATTAGAACGGGATGAAGGTGCAGCAGTTATCGAAACTTTTAGTGTTCCCTGGTCAATTTTATTTGTATTATCCCAGGAAAGTGAATGAATTAATGGAGCTGAATAGCTTGATACACCGCTTATATTTGAATTGAATTTACTATTTGAATAAAGATTAGCACTAACCAAACTATTTATTTGGTAAGCAGGAATTGGCTCTAAAAAAGTTCCGTTAGTTTCATAACCCGAAAGTAATTTCCAGGCATCACAAGACATTATTTGAGAATAAATATATGGGCTGTTTTTATCATTTCTATAGGAGTAGCTAAAGCCAAGTTTATTGGGCAAATGATAGTAATTGTTATCTATTGTACCAACCGACTTCATACTTTCGGATAAAGTTCGGGTTGTAGGAAAGTTCAATCCTCTATCATTAAAATTACATGCCTTTTGAGTAGGTAAAACCGAAAAAAAGTAATTGTTCTGGATATCAACATTGTAAATATCATTTCCACCATTGATAGCGTCAGAACCATCATTTGCATATCTGTTTAAGTCAAAACATCCTTGTATATTGTAACAGGTGTTTCCTTTTATTTTAATGTCGGACGGACTATTGTTGTGACATGCATAACTTCCATTAATATTATAAATAGTATTGTTTAAAATATCTACATGATTTGTATTATTGTCCATGTAAATGCCATAAGCAGAATTGATTGCTCCAACGGCTAAACCATATACATTGCCTATTCCATTACAAACAATATTTTCGGATATAATTCTGTTAGTCCAAATTTTCATCGGTACGCCACCATTCCAGGTATAAATACCTGCTCCATCATCTTTGTTTATACAGTAAGTATCAATTACATTATTTTTAATTAAAATATCATTTCCCGAAAAATTAAGACCGAGATATCCTGAATTTTGAATCGTATTGTATTGTATCAGAGCACCTTTTGGGGCTGATATTTCTAAAGCATTATACATTTCATCACCGTTCATTCCCATGCCCGGAAACATACCGGTATTTTGAATCGTATTGTTTAGTAAAGTGCAATAACCAGCGTTAGTTGCTGAACTTGTAATTCTTACTGCGTTGTTTAAACTATTGGAAATTGTATTGTTATTAAGTTGCAAATCACCATAGATTTGGTTCAAATCAATGCTACATTCACCCGACATTTTTAAATCACAGTTTTCAATGCTTAATGTATTTACATAATTCCCATAAATGGCTTTGGTATTGGCTCCTTGAAAAGAAATGTCTTTAATTTTGATATAATTAAAAGAATTTATGGAGAGTAAATTATCAATGGTTGCGACTTTGATTTGTTGATCCGTTGGGCTGGAACTCAAGTACATTTTGATTTTTTTGTTCACTTTATCGTAACACCAGTCTCCATTTTCGGTGAGTGTAGACAGGTGATTTTGAATAAAATAACCATTCAGATTTACAATTGGATAGTAAGTGGATCCATCGCTTTCAAATATCAATGTATTTCCAACATGTGAAGTGATAACTGTGGAGTTAATTATCCAATGATTTTTCCGAATAGCTATCTCACCACCTGTCCAGTTAGGCGTATCGGTTAATTCATTATCGGTAATCTGAGTATTGTCTACATGACTTTCAAATGTTAAATATCCGCCATTTGAAGCATTTAATTTCGGGTACCGACCGACCGCTTGTACATTGCCATTCAACAGAACACATTTAATAGACGCTTTACTGTTAGGAACATCAGCTTCATAAATGCTATTTCCTAATGAGGTCCAGGTGCTTATTGTACTAAATCCGGATATAATTGGTTTATTACCAGTACCATACGCACCAATGACGATTGGATTCGTGCTTGTGCCGGATTTGGTGATATTCAATGTTCCGAAAAAAATATCACCCCGTTTGAAAAGAATGGAATCTCCGGGTTGGATAGCAGCAAAATTAGCATTCAGTATATCTATTGAACCCCAGGCTGTAGCCGGATTTTGGGCTTCTAAAATAGTTCGGTTATTATTCCCATCGGAAGATGAGATATAATAATTTGTTCGTGCAATACCTTGTGGCGATGAAATACCAAAAAGAAGAATCAGAACAATACTTAAACACTTAGCGTATTTCAAGTCAAGAATGTAAGTTGGATTTTTCATAAATTTTAGAAGTATTTATTCTGTTTACTTTATTATATCTATACTTGATCTACTGTTTTGAAAATGTGTTGATTTTAAATTAATCTCAGTCAAATTACAAAACTTATTTCTGACGAATAAAATAAACCAGTCGATTGAGCGGCACGTTCATTTTTACAGTTTGACCTCCTTTGTATTTTTTGCCTAAATCGTCTATCCAGTTGCCTTTGGGTAATTTTACGTTCCGTGTTTCGCCTTTATCAACCATTGGTGCTACCAAATATTTATCGCCCAGCATATATTGGTCGTTGCAGCTTTCAAAACCTTGTTGTGGAAAGGAGTATTCTAAATGGCGCACTATCGGCTCTCCATCTTTGGCAGCTTGTACAGCCAATTCGTAAATAGTTTCGCCCATTTTGGCATGGAGCAAAGCAGTTTCACGGCAAATAGCCAAATGTTTCTCGTCCAGTACTCTCCAGGGCGTTACCGAAAACTGCATCATGGGCATCAACGCCTGAATTTGCGCAGAACGAATCATCAATTCCTGATCAAATGTATTGAGATCTATTTTTTCAAAAACTGACAATAATCCGCCACCAATCATGTCGGGACAAGTGAACGGATGACCAATCAGACCGGCAGAAATCATATCGGGCACAAGTATTTTCAGATCGTCCCACGAAAAACCTTTATCTTGTAAGCGCTGAGCCAAAGGCTGATTTCCATTCTTCCAACAAGCACGGAATTCATTGAAATCAAATTCAGTCCCTAATTTTCCATACATTTCGGCCTGTTTTTCGCCGGTTGTATTGGTAGCTTCGTTGATATATTGTCCGGTACCTTTTTTATAAAATAAAAAATCTGCCGCATCAAATTTAAATCCATCAACACCATACTTGGTTTGCAGGTTTTTTAACTGAGCTTTCAACCAATCCATTGCTTTGGGATTCGTCAAATCCAGACAAGCACTATAACCGTTCCACCAATTAATGAGAGCCGGCTCGTTGCTTCCTTTTTTAAGCACCAAACAATTTTTGCTTGCTAATTCTCGGAACTCTTTACTATCAGGACTGACAAAAGGAGTAATCCACAGCATAACCTTGAAATTCTTAGCATGAAGGTAATCCATCATTCCTTTTGGATTGGGAAAAGTATTGGCATCAAACTCAAAAGTGCCATAATCTTTTGACCAGATGTCGTCAATCATAAAAACACCGGTAGGAAAACCGTTTTTCAATACATTGTCGGCATAGTTTATAATGTCCTTCTCATTCTGGTTATTTCCCAATTCAATCCAGGTATTGTATTGCGGCATTTTGAACATCAAGGGATTGGGTGTTTTGCCCGAAGCTGGAAAATACTTGTTTTTAGCTGCCAGATATGCATCGCGTAAAGTTTTACCCACCAAAACTGCATCCAGTTTTTCGGCATCTGAATAAAGTATCAAACTTCCTTCTTTCAGTTCAAAAGCAAAGGGTTCATTACTCCACACATACCTACCCAAATTAGAGATAAGTAGAGGTGCAGCCTGATTCCCCAGGTTGTCATTCAGATTCTTTTTAGCGGTGTTAGCTTCAAAAGGTTGAAAACGAATGTCTTTCAAAGGTGTATTACACCAAGCCTTTGCCGTATATGCCCCATACCATTTTTCACCTGCCAAAGGTTTAATTTCTGTGCTGAACTTCTCAGCAAAAACACTAACCGAACAAATTAACAGTGCAATAGCCAACATTATTTTTTTCATATTTATTTATGCTTAATGATTTTGTGTTATTTAGTTATTAGGGTTACTTATACAAAGCAAAAAGTTTTTTTATTTTTATATATTATGCTTATAAACAATTCCTTAACTTATACACCCATGCATAATTACATGGATTACTAGCAGGGGTAAGGACAGGTGGAATGATAGTCAACTTTGCCCCTTTTTGAGAAAACGTTATTTTCCCGTGGAATCCAAGCATTGTTACTGAATCTACTTTTGCTGTACCTTCTACGTTAATTGGTTTGTCTTCCCATTTAGTAACAATCAGATATAAATCTGAACCTTTTCGGGTAAAATAGTGAGTCGTTTTTGCAGAAACAGTCGGAGCTGAAGTCCATTTTCGGGTATCGTAAATTGCTTCTCCGTTTATATTCAACCATTCACCAATATCAGAAAGGCGTTGTTGCATTATAACAGGTATGCAACCATCAGCAGTCGGACCTATATTTAGCAGTAAATTGCCTCCACGAGCTACTTTATTGATTAGAATATGAACTAAAGATTTGGATGATTCGTAATCTTTCAGATTTTCATTGCGGTTGTATCCAAACGAACCACCAATTCCCCGGCACTCTTCCCACGGGTGTTGAATTGTGTTAGCTGGATTGACAACTTCTTTTCCCAAATCATACTCTGTAGTGTATATCCCTCCGTGTTTGCCACGCGTTTCTTTGCCCCAACGGTCGTTTATTACTACTTCATTCTTTACTGACGATTCGTAGAAAAGCCAAGATAAAAACTGAGTACTTTTCCAGGTTTCGCTTGTTTGCAACCATTCGCCATCAGTCCATAATATATCAGGTTGATAAGTGTTTACGAGGTCTTTTAATTGTGGAATCATATGGTCATCTACATATTTTTCAACATTCGACTTATATAAGGGATTAAACCACTCGTAAAGTGAGTAATAAAAACCCATGTGAAGACCTTTGGCTTTTACCGATTTTGAAAGATCGCCACATAAATCGCGATGCGGACCTAATTCAACACTATTCCAGTTTGAGCTTTGTACACTTGGCCAAAGGGTAAAACCTTCATGATGTTTAGATGTAAGAACAACATATTTTGCCCCTGAATTTTTCAACACTTCAGCCCATTGATCGGGATTAAACATTTCGGCTTTAAATTGATTTGCAAAATCCTGATATTGAAATTTATTACCATACATCTTGCTATGAAAATCAATAAATGATTGGGTAGGTTTTTCACCCATTTGAAGTCTTGCCCAATACCATTCTGCATATTTATCATATACACCTCCGTCTGTAGGTGCCCAAGAAGGCACCGAATACAGCCCCCAATGAATAAATATTCCAAACTTAGCATCTTCAAACCATTTGGGTATAGGACGACTATCAATTGATTCCCATGTTGATGCATAAGTCATCTGTCCATAAGTTTGAAGTGTACTTATCAAAAAAAACGTAAGAAATATATTCTTTAGAAATTTCATTGGTTGATGTGTCTCTTGAGTCAGATTATTTTATTGAATTTTAATCGGTCGCTTTAATTTCACCGGTTGACTCCATGTATTTTTGCCATCATATACAGCAGTAATGAGGTAAGTAATCTTTCCATTTTCAATAAAAAGTTGTGGACGTTCTCTTCTTGTACATTTTAGAAAGGTATTATCGCTAAATTCAATATCATGTTTATAAACCACCACCGGCTTATAAGGTTTCCAATCATTTAAGCCATCAACCGAAAACAGATGAACACCCCATCTTTCATGTCCGCTTAGTCCGCCAACATTGTCTTCGCAAATAATATGATATTGATTATCAGCTTTAAACAGATAGAAATCTTCCAGTTTACAAGTTGGAGATAAATTATCGTTAACTGTTTTGTAAACTCCATTATATTTATCTGATTCTGCCAGAACTACCCTTAATTGAGCGTCACGATATAGCAATTTTACTTTGTTGTTATCAATTAATATGGCTGGATTGTTTGATTCTGAATCAATAATTGGCTTGTCAGACCTTTTCCATGGGCCTGTTATTGATTTTGAACTGGCATATCCGATTCGTCTCAACAGTAATTTGGAATTATTGAAATATGTTGTGAAATCGCTTCCGATATAAAATAATACATATTCGTTTCCAATTTTGTGAATGGTGGGGTTGTGAGCCATTTGTGAATCCCAGTAAGAACTGTCCCTTTTACCAATAACAACTTCCTGAAATTTAAAAGGACCTGAAGGTGATTTTGAAGTAGCCCTTACAATTTCTGAATTTTGTCGATAACCGTCTGGAAATCCTCCTTGTTTTTTCCAGCGTGAAGCAAACAGATGATAAGTAGAACCAACCTTAATCATTGAACCGCACCAAACCCAGTATCCCTCCATTTTGAAACCACTTTCTTTAGTTACTTTCTCAAAGTCAAATGATATATTTTGACCTAATCCTAATTGAGATAATATTATTGCAAAAAAAAGAATGAGTTTGTGTTTCATTGAAAGCGATTTTTAGTATTTCAAATCATTACATTCAATGATTTCATAAATCGGTTTTTTATCATCAACGGTTTGTACATTTTCAAACAACACATTTTCAGCATGTTGAATGAAGATTTTTGAATCAGCTGGCAATTGAATATTTTTGAATTTGATATTTTTTGCATAATTTGCTGTATCACCGAACCCTTTTAAATAAATAACAGGCTTCTTGGTATTAGCTTTTGTCATATTCAAATTCGCAAATTCAAAATTCTTCAACCGTGTCAGAGTTGGAGCAGAATCGCCATCGTTGTTATAAGGAAGTGACGTAAACATCGTAATCTTCTGCACATTACAATCCTGAACCAACACATTTTCTATAAAACCACCTCTTTTCTCTGTGGTCTTAATTTGAAGACCATTCATTAGATTTCCCAACTCACAATCCGTTACCTGAACATTATTAATTCCTCCCGAAATCTCACTCCCGATGCTCAAACCGTGCCCAACTTTAAAATTGCAATTGGAAATATACACATTTTCGCAGGGTATAGCTACCTTATTACCTTCCGGATTTTTACCTGATTTTATGGCAATACAATCATCACCATTAGAAAATGTGCAATTAAAGATATACGAATTTAAAGAAGAATCAGGGTCAATACCATCACCATTCGGTGCAGTGCTGATTATGTTTAATCCGTTGCAAGTGACATTTTTGGAATAGGTATAATGGATTGTCCAACAGGGAGATTCTTCGATAGTCAAACCCTGAATATTCACATTTTCGCAATTCATCAAACAGATTAATCTTCCACGAGATCTTATTCCATTCGCTTCAATCATATCTTTACCCAGTTGGGTACCACCACCACTAATTTTCCCCTCACCCCGAATACTGATATTTTTCACATTACATGGACCTTTTTCGTCTAATTTTCCAGCCGTAATCAAGCTTGCGTAGGCTAGAAATTCCCAACCTTCAAATCGGGTTTTTATTAATGGCATATAATCTTCTCTATTGGCACTTCCTTTTAAGACGCCACCTTTAGCAATATAAAGCGTCATATTACTTTTCAAAAATAATGCACCACTAATAAATGTACCTGTTGGAATAATTACGATTCCTCCAACTGTACAGGCATCAATGGCTTTTTGGATGGCTCGTGTATTTACAATTCCACTATCTGATTTAGCGCCATAATCAAGCACATTGAATACTTTTGCTTGTGGCTTGGTTTTCACGGTTATTGGTTTGCTAATTTCTGATTTTTCTCCGTTTACATCTTTTGATACTATTGAAACTGAATAATTTCTATTTGGTTTTAGTCCATTTATTGTGTAATTAGTGATTTTTGAAAAACCTACATTTTTTCCATCCACATAAATGTCGTACCCTACAACATCTTTGTAATCAAGAGCTTTATTCCACAAAAGGGTGATGCTGTTACTCGTTTCAGTCACGGGAGGTGAGATGAGGTTTTGAACTGTGCCAAGTTTTGACCCAGAGGCAAAAGTTGGCAAAACTAAGAGTGAAAAACAAAAAAGTAAGAAGATTGAATTTGATTTCATCTGAGTATTTTGTTGTTAGCAGTATTGAAAAGAAGAAAAGAAAAAAACCATTTTCCCAGTGATATATCCAGTCAAATGGTTTTTTTGTTACACAGTATAACTTGTACTATGAATCCTATACGACTGATTATTGAACAGTTGCAGGAACATTAGCAAATATAACATTTACAAATTTTCTTTATAATGTTGTTGCATAAGTTGTACCTCTAAGCATGTCACCATAATAAATTTCAAAATCATAGGTAGTACCAGTAACTAAATTCCGTATAGTTTTTGTTCCAGTTGCTATTTCAGCATCTGTTAAGATAATCGTAACGTTTTGAGCTGCATCCGTAGCACCATCAATGTAATAAACAATTTTGGAAACTTTTTTCCCGATAGTCCATTTTAATACTACCTGATCAGATGAAATATCAGCATCGGTAATATTATAAAAAATATTTTCGGTTCCGGTTTTAAAGGTATAGGTTAGATATTTGGAATCTTTAAGCGTCGGATCTTTGCTCACTGCTTTTATTCGTGCAGAATACCTGGTTTTGCTCCATAAATCTGAAAAAGAATAGTAGGTAATTCCATCTAAAGGAATAACCACTAATTCCTTTGTAAACAACAGACTGTCCTTACTCAATTCCAGCTGATAACTTGCATTGGCAATGGGCGTCCAGTTAAATCCTATTGTATTTGCAATAACCAGACCACTAAAGCCTGCTGGAGCAAAAAGCCTGTCAGGTGGTGTAACGACAACTTCATCGGGTTTACAAGAGTATAATATTTGAGACATCAACAATAGTATGCCGAATGACTTGATTATAGTACGGTTTATTCGTTTCATGATTCGTTTCATATTAATTTATATAAATTCTATATTATCAGGGTATTTGGTCGTTGATCAATACTCCGTTGCTGGTATTAATAATATCTGATGCTATTGGATAAAGGTGATTATTCTTGGAAGGGTCGTATCCATGAGCAATCTGTTCCATAACTGTAGAATAATAGCCAGGTGTTTTCGCCCAGCCCCACATATAGCTAGCATTCCATCCCACCTGTTGGGTGCCGGGAATCCGGTAATCGGGATTTAAAATATCCAATGTTTCACCGTCATCTTTGTACTTCCAATAAATATAATTTGGAACATCTTTCCGTACATCAAATATTATATCATGGGATGCTTGCTGCATTTCTGCAAGTTTTGAACCAAGAATATTCCACCTCACCAAATCCTGCTTACGGAGCATTTCTCCACCAAATTCCCAAGCACGTTCATTGACTATGGCATTAAAAAAACCATCTTTGTTTAAAGAAACTGAATCAATATAGTTAGTAACCTTTGCAGCCCACATATCCGATGTAAAAGCACGTTGACGAACTTGAGTTAATGCTTCTTTGGCAGCAGCTGTAGGACCGTTATTTATTTCATTTTCAGTCTCTGCATACATCAACAAGATATCACTATAGCGCATAATTGGGAAATTAACGCCCGTATAAACAGCATTCTTCAAATCTCCACCCATCGAAGGAATTATCCAGCTTCGTCTAAACTTGGTTGCAGTCATATCATAAGGTGCATTTAATGTTTGTTTGCTTAATTTTGAAGGATCTTTATAACTGTATAATTCAGCAGATACATTTCTGCGGGTATCAAGTTTGTCAAAAGTGTAGAAATAGGAACAAGGTACATGTACACTGCCACCACATTTACCATATTTAGGGTCAGGAGGACTCGTGGAAAATAGCATACCAAAACTGTATCCAAGACGACCGCTATATAACCGACCAAAGGCAATTTCAAACAGATCTTCATTGTAGGTCAAGTCCTGAGAATAGGTATGAAGATTCTTGAAAATATTTGTGAAATTGGGATTCAATTTATGTTTTCCACTTTCCATAATCTCCTTGCACTCCGTATTGGCAATTTTATAATAATCCTGCCAATATCTTCCACGTCGTGTTTCGAAGGTTTTATTTCGAAGTGAATAACCCGCATAAGCCAAGGCCATTCTGGCACGTAATCCTTTTACAAATCCTTTGTTCACTCGTTCTGCATTATGAGTTTCGGTCATCCATGGTATATAGTCTTCTACACTTGCCAAATCTTTAATGAGGAATTCGTAAATAGAATCCCTGTCAGTTTTAGGCAAATTAAAATTATCACCCGCCTGAGTTTCCTTTGTTTTAAATGGAACATCGCCCCAAAGACTCATCAATTCGAAATAATTCATTGCCCTGAGGGTAACTGCTTCACCATACAATTGATGTGCTGCAGCAGCATATTCGCCAGTCCAAATCGGACTTTGAGGTAAGTTGTCAATAGCAATATTCGACATTTCTATCGACTTATAAAAAGTATTCCACATTTCTTTTATATACAAGTTCCCGGGTGTAGCAGAATAATGTGCCATATTCGCTACAGAACCATCATCACCTGTTGTGAATATGACTTCTATATCATTGTCACATTTTGTAAACATTAATATAAAATCATACATGTATATGCCAGTAAATTGATTATAAATGGCATTTACATTTTTGGTGGCAAAATCGAGATTAACAAAAGCAGTTGATTCTGTAAACGTAGAATTGGATTTGGTTTGCAGATAGTCGTTGCACGAAACAAGAGTGCCTATTATCGACAGCAATAAAATATAATTAATAATTTTTTTCATAATTTGATTTTTTAAAATTCTAAATTAAGACCTAAATTAAACGATCGACTTCTTGGATAAGCTGAATAATCCACTCCGGGAGTTAATGGGGTAGACCGTTGGGTATCCACTTCGGGGTCATATCCGGTATAATTTGTCCAGGTTATGATATTATACAATGTCCCGTAAAAACGTAATTGAGTTAATTTCAATGCCTTTAGAATACTTTTTGGCAGTGAGTAACCTATTGTCAAATTATTAAATCGCAGAAACGAACCATCTTCAACTGCCCATGAATGTAGCGGTACATGCATCATATCGGCTGACCAAATAGTGGCATTTTTATTCATTGTAGCTAATTGAACAGGATCGCTTACTATTTGACCTGTTTCCCGATTAATATACATAAAGCGGTTATCTGAATTCATAATATTCAGTATATTTCTGTAAGTTCGGGAAGCGAGTTCGGTTGTAAATTGAAGTTTATTTGCATTATATATATTATTACCATACACCCAATTAAAAAAGGCTGATAAATCAAAACCTTTGTATTGTGCCGTGAGATTAAAACCACCGGTATGTATCGGATTTGCATTTCCAATAATCACCTTATCTTTTGTATTAACTACTCCATCGCCATTCTGGTCTTTAAGTTTTAACATCCCAGGTTCAAAACGGTTGGTCAATGGTCCTATTAATGCACGATCATCTGGAACTCCTGGTTTTATAGTATATACTCCATTTGAGTATGTGAAATCATCGAAAGAATACATCCCATCAGTCACATACCCATACATTTGTCCAATGGAACCTCCTTCTTTAATAAGATAATCTCCGGTTGGTCCACCTGCACCTGTCCAATTTGACGATTGTTCCCATTGTTTAGTATCTCCCAGTTTATCAATTCGGTTCTGGTTAAATGCGATATTAAAGGATGCTGATAAACGAAAGTCTTTTTTTTCAATAAGTACGGCATTCAATACAAACTCCAACCCTTTGTTGGAAGTTTGTCCTATATTTTGCCATTGGTTGGTATATCCGGTACTTGAGGGTACTGTAGCTGAGATTAAAAGGTCATTGGTTGTATTTTCATAAACTTCCACCGAACCTGATAAGCGCTGATTAAAGAAACTGTAATCAAGTCCTATATTTCGTGTAATAGTTGTTTCCCATTTAAGTTTAGGGTTGGAAAGTGTAGGAATTGGTGTAAGTAAAGTGGTCGGTGAGGTCTCATTTCCATTCGCAAACCAGGTGTCTGTTTTAACATAAAATACTTTTTGCCATGCATTATCAGAAATACGGTTATTACCCGATTCTCCTAAACTGGCACGAAGTTTAAGGTCGCTCAACCATTTGTCTTTGGCTGTTTTAAGAAAATTTTCATCCGATATTCTCCATGCTAAACCGACTGAAGGAAAGTATCCCCATTGATAACCGGGTGCAAATTTACTGGATCCATCTGCACGTAAAGTTGCATTTACAAGATACTTCCCCTTGTAATCATACATTGCACGTCCAAAAAAAGATGAGGTTTTTGTTTCAGGATTGTCGGAAGTGACAATTGGATCGGGTGTGCCGAGATTCATCATACTCAAAGCACTAACCGGATCAATATACATGGGAAAGTATTTAGCTGAACTGACAATATCAAACGTTTTGTAGGAATTCAATTCCTCTCCGATCATAGCGTTAATGTTACTTCCGGGCAGAAAATCTCGTTTGATAAAATTTAAGGTATTTGCAAGTCTGTAACTTTTCGATGTTAATGTTTCGATTGAAGCAAGTGGCTGTCCACCATAGTTGAAAACGTTCCAGGTGTTGATTCCATAATACCGATTATTAGTTAGAGTGCCATATTGTGTTCCGTATTCAAAACGATAATTCAACTCTTTAGTGAATTGTATGGTTGCTGCTGCGTTAAAATTAAACGTCAGATTATTTGACCGACGATAATCATCATTGGTTTGTTTTACTGGATTTAAAACATATTGATTAGCAGCTTCATAACTAGAAGTTGTCAAACTGTAATCGACATATTCCATTAATCCATTAATAGGTTTATATTGGATAGCATCGGCTAATCTACTATTTGCGGAAGTCCCTGCCCCTGCAATGTTAGCATCTGACATTCTTGTATTGAGATCCAGCGTTAACCAATCATTTATTTTGTTTGTAGTCTTAGCAGTAAAGTTTGTTCTGGAAGTTGCATTACCCAACATAATTTCCTTGTCATCATTTTGGGTAAGACTAATATTGTATTTTGAAGTTTTTGATCCTCCGGTAACTGACAAATTATGATACATACTGGTGCCAGTTCTACCAAATATCTCATTTTGCCAATTGGTACCCGCTAAATGTTTATATAAATCCATATCCACGCCAGCACCAAAATATCGATCAAAGTAGATATCAGTCGTAATTTCTCGTTGATATAATACATATTCATAAGGACTCAAAACAGGAAGCGTTTTAGTAATTTGTTTCATCCCATAATACATATTGTAGCTTACCTTTGCCTTTCCTTCAAAACCACCTTTTGTGGTAATCAGGATAACTCCGTTTGCTCCACGAGCTCCATAAATAGCAGTGGAAGAAGCATCTTTCAATACGTCGAGTGTAGCAATATCGGTTGGAGCAATGTCATTAATGGTAGTGACCGGAAAACCATCGACAATATAAAGCGGTGAATTATCTTGTGTAAGAGAACCACCGCCACGAATACGAATTTTCATTTCGGCATCGGGTGATCCTTCAGTCTTAGTGACTTGTACACCGGCGAGTCGTCCAACAATTGCTTCAGATGCTGAAGAAACCGGAATATCTCGTAATGATTTTCCACTTATTGATGATACAGATCCAATTAAATCCCGCTTTCGGGCAGTTCCATAACCTATGGCTACAACCTCATCCAACACAATACTTGCATCTTCCAGTGAAACATTGATTTCTTTTCTTCCACCAATCTTTTCTTCCAATGGTTTCAATCCAATGAATGAAAACTTTAAAATTGCATTTTCAGGAACATTATCCAATGAAAAAAAACCATTCGCATCCGTAACTACAACTGTATTAGTTGACTTTATTAAAACAGAAACGCCAGGCAGTAAAGCTCCTGACGTATCTGTTACTTTACCGGATATTTTTTTTCGCTGAGGTTCTTTCAAAACGGGCTCCATCTCCGTTTTATCATACAATGCAATTTGCAGACCAAGGATTTTGTACTTAATGCTGGTATTGACAAATAGTAGGTCAAGTATTTCAGGAATTGATTTTTGTTTTACATCGATTGAAACCAGTTTTTTTACATCAACTTTCTCGTTGTAAAAAAACTTGTAATCACTTTTACTTTCAATGGCCTTGAGAACACTCTGCAACGAGGCATTTCTCATATTCAATGTCAACTTTGAAGTCTGGGAATAAGTTAATGTTGGGAAAAAGCTTAGTAGTGAGATTATTAGAACGAGAATAGGGAAAACACTCTTTCTAAAAACAAGACATAATAACGGCTTGTCGCCATGTTTAAATAGCAATTTACTCATGATGTTAGATTTAATTGATTTGGTAATTGAACAAAAGAAAATAAAAGATTAAAGTGGCCATTCTCAGCTTTATTTCTTCTAATGTTTGCCTGTTTATTTATAATTTTAAACCTTAATTTTTAGTGGAATTATTTTTCCACGAAATATGAAGGACTCTGGTGTTTTTGTTGAAATTATAGTTGATTGGAGTTGTGGTGTTAATAAGCTCAAGAAGCTCACCCAAAGTTTCCATTTCTATGGTTCCTGTGTAACCGAGTGTTTTCAATTTTTCACCCTGCAATTCAATTTTCAGATTGTACCATCTTTCGAGTTCCTTAGCAACATTCTGGAAGGGTTCTTTTACAAAAATCAATTTACCCTCTTTCCATGAAGTGGAAAGATTTGTATTTACTTCGTTAATTGATAAATCACTGCCAGGACTTATTGTAGATTGTTGACCTGGTTTCAACATAGCAACCTGATTAAGATTATTTCTAATTTTCACCGATCCTTCTACCAGAGTTGTTTGAAAATTCTCATCTTTATAAGCCTTTATATCAAATGAAGTTCCCATTACTTCAACACTTCCGGAATTTGTTTTGACAACAAAATGTTTCCCATCTTTTACTACTTTGAAATACGCTTGACCTACTAATTCTACGTTCCGTTCTTTGCCAAATTGTTTAGGAAAAGAAATGGTTGAACCTGAATTTAACCATATTTCTGATCCATCAGGTAGTTTGAAGTTAGTTCGTGCTGCATACGGAGTTGAAACTGTTTCAACCACTTCACTGTAAAGCTGTTTTTGTGGTTGATAATAAAATAATAGGGTAGTACCAAACAAACCCAATATCAATACAGCAGCAACTCTTAGCAAATTTTTGAATAAATTAAAGCGTCGGGTAGCTGTTTTTGATTCTTCCAATGCAATGCGATGATGAATCTTGTCGAGCAACTGACTGTTTTCTTTGTTCTTAATAGCTGCATTCAATGTTTCATTCCACAGTTTTAGGATTTCTGCCGACATTGAGACATTGGTATTCTCTGCACAAAAAGCGTCTAAAGCTTCGGAAAATTCTTCCGGAGTGCATGTTCCATTCAAATATTTTCTAAATAGTGTTTCCATGTTGTATAGGTAATACACAAAAGGATGAAACATCCCCTGCTCATAGTA
>JBAWXD010000078.1:0-15906 GCA_037144275.1 Paludibacter sp.
AGCAAGCATAGTATATACTTCTTCCTTGTTTGGATACAATTTTTGAAGATTTACTGTGATCTCGATTGAGCGTTTCCAGTTTTTTAATTCTGTATACATGCTGATTAACTGGAGGTTATACCACCAGTTCGAAGGGTCAGTTTTGATTGCCTTTTCCATATATCCGATGGCGTTAATATTAAACCCAATTGCAGCGTAAAGTAATCCAAGCTCCGATTGGACACCTGAATCCACCGAATCAAGTGCCGAACAAAGTCGAAAAGTTTCTATTGCCTGATCGTATTGTCTGTTTTCTTTTTGCTTTAATCCTTCATATACATAATAATCAAATCGGCGTTGTTCCGATTCAGATAAATGAATGATTTTCGAACTCTTATCAACCGGTTTTTTGGTTGTAGCGTTCGAAAAAAGTGGAAATAGTAAAACTAAAAACAGAAATTGTATTTTATACATAAATTTGATAGTCAGAATAATCATGCCAGAAAACTGTAAACAGTCAACTGATTAATGTTTTCCGGTGTGACCAAACCCACCTGCACCACGATCTGTTTCGTTAAGTTCATCCACTTCAATCCATTTAGCCTGAGTATGTTTTGCAATAATCATTTGGCAAATACGCTCTCCATCAGTTATTACAAAATTTTCTGATGAAAGGTTCACTAAAATAATGCAAATTTCTCCCCTGTAATCGGCATCAATTGTACCCGGCGAATTTAATACAGTTATCCCTTTTTTTATAGCCAACCCACTACGTGGACGAATTTGTGCTTCATAACCTTCAGGCAATTCTATGAACAAACCAGTTGGAATCAATTTTCGTTCCAATGATTTCAGAACAATTGGTTCGGCAATATTTGCACGCAAATCCATACCTGCTGACAAAGGAGTGGCATATTCCGGAAGTGAATGGTTTGAATGATTTACAATCTTGATTTTCATTTTTTTAGAGTTGTATTCAACGTAAATAATGCTTCAGTTTCGCATATTCGTATGAATTATAAATTATAAATTGTTAATTAAACTAAGGCTTAGCTACAAAAATACGATTTTTATTGTTTATCCAATCCAGTAGCTGATTAAAAATGTGTTTTTTTCAAATTCATTTTTTGTATTTAGAATAATTTGTAGAATTTCTTCAAAAATATAAGCAATTAAGAATCGATTGTTTGGTCTAATATATTTGTTAAAAAAAAATAATTTTACCGGTATTGCACTGCTTGTAATGGTTATCAATCAAATTTAAATCTTATGGGATAAATGCCCGGTAAATGATGCAGTAAAATTTTGGAGGAAGGATTATTCAGGAAATTATGAAGCATCGAGAATACTTGTTAAGAACTTTTCAAATTTTTCACGGCATGAGCATAAAACCTCACAGACGAAAGAAATAGAGGTGTTCCCATTGCAATGTAGAAAACAGAAAGATATACAATGGGTATTAGTCCGGATATTCGTAAGAAAACGCCAAAACTTATCATTACAGACATCAGGAAATAACTTCGCCAGTTGAAAAATGAAAAAATACAGGGACGTTCGATGGGATTATTTTGAATTCGTGTTATATGTTTCAATGAAATCCGTGAAAACATGAAAATGTAAAATATTACTCCAAAAACGATACTTATTGCCTCTTCCAGCAATATGCCTCTGGAATTGAATTTCAGCACAGAGAAACCTCTAAAAAGAAGCATTCCACCAGCAAAAGTCCATACCACTGCAGCTACAAAAAGCAAATATTGTTTAGGTACGGAGGGTTTTAAATTATTTAATATAGAATTGAGTCGGTTCATTCAATTTATTTGAGCTGTAAAATTACGAAATTTATTTTGAAAAGACAGCTTAAATTTCTCGAACTATTGACTGTATATAGGATAACAAACGACAGTCTTGAACTCACAAATTGTGTTTGTGCGATAAATGTAAATTATTGCATGAACAACTGAATAATCGAATTCAATTAACGACCAATACCTATTCTACCGAGCATATTCATTGGTTTTGATTTGACCAAATAAGTATAATATTTATTATTTGAATAAAATCACATTGAAGTTTTAAACATTTCATTACTTTTGCAATTCAAACTTGTTTTTATTATATTTAAACATCTAATTTATGTCAAATACCAGAAAAATGCTAATTGAAGTTGCTCGTCAGCTTTTTGCAAAAAATGGCAAAAAAGATGTGACCATGAATGATATTGCTGAGGCTTCTAAAAAAGGCCGTCGGACTTTGTATACTTACTTCAACAACAAAGAAGAGATATACAAAGCGGTAATTGACAGAGAGTTGGGTACTATCATCGATCGATTAACTATTGTCTCTGCTCTAAAAATCGAACCCGATTTAAAACTAACCAATCATATTTTGACTCATTTAGATGCTGTAAAAGATGTCGTAAACTGCAATGGTTCACTGCGAGCGGATTTCTTTCACGATATTTACGAAGTGGAGCGAAAACGTCGAAAAATTGACATAAAAGAAATTGCATTGATTCGTTCCATTATTGTTGAAGGAATTGAAAAAAATATTTTCAAACGTATGGACCCGGATTTATCCTCCACTATTATTTTTTATGCAATTAAGGGACTCGAAGTACCATACATTCGTCAGAATATAAATTCTGAATTTGAAAAAAATAAAAATACGATTGTTGAATTTGTATTTCAGGGAATTAAAAAGAAATAAATCCAAATTTGTAATCTATTGTTATTCAAATAGAAACAATTACATTCATGTCGACGAACAACATTTTTTTTCAATTAATAATAATCATGAAATGAATGGGTGAAATATAGTCGGTAGTTTATAGTCGGTAGTAAGCATAAAAAAAGAGTAATCTCCAGTTGGTATTACTCTTTTTTTTTGCCATTAGATTGATTGTAAATGACTTGTTTTAGCCTACAATTGCATTCGCATTTTCCAGTCTCCAACAGTCCACCGCGTTTTAGTAAATCGTATTCAATTTTAAAATTGTCCGTGAAAATGCCGGATTCAAGGTTTTCTTCAATTTGTGATTGAGTCCACCACTTTGCTTGTTCAATAAACAATTCAGTAACTTTATATTCAGACTGCATGCAACTTACAAACAAAAAAGCATGTTGAATTTCTTTCTTGCATTCAACCGTGTAGGTTGAAAGATGCATATATTTAAAATTATCTATATCAAGTTTCTGCTTAACAGTCCTATCTACACACTGTTCTATAGTTTCTTCCATTACAACATGATTTGAAATAGTGCTGTCCCACACATCTGCTGATAGATTATTTTCATCCTGTTTCTTATTCAACAGTATCATCCCTTTATCAACAAAAAGTATACGAATTACCGGATGCTGATATTTTTTTTCATCATTCATGCTGGTGTGCAGTTGTATACTGCCAACGATTTTGCCCAGGTTATTGACAATAGGTAACCACTCTTCCCTGATTAATTTTGACCTGATGATTTGTACTCTGAGGATTTCATATACTGAAAGGAAAAACAAAACAGCAACACTCAATGATTGCAATAATTCATGATAAGTTTCTACGTTTTGGCCTAAAACCTGTACTATCAGAAACCCAGTTATATATATAAGAAAGACTAATGCAAACGACCATATTACCCGGTATAATTCTTCAAAATTGTTTGTCATCGGAATCAGGTTAGACATCACTTTGTAAACAAGTTTCTGAATCCGTTTTCGAAACAATATGAAAACTATAAAAAATGATAGAACAACTGTTTCATACACAATTTGGTGGCTAATAAAAGAAACTGGAATAAAAGTTTCTACAGCAACAATGAGACTTGCTAACACAAAAATAAGCGTACCAATAAGATGCCAGGTAAAAATTCCATTGAAGACAAAATAAATATAAATCAGCAATAACAAAGCGAAAGGAAAGGAAACCTCCCAGGCAAGAAGTATTCCATAATAATCGTCAAGCACTAAAAATAGAAGCAGTGGCAGAAAGTGAAGTATGGGATTAAAGAAAGATTCTTTAATATGCTTTCGAAGTTTATCCATGTCGTAAAACTATAATCATCGAAATACTAACAAAATTCAATGATTATAGTTTGATTTATGACTGAATAATTACAATTTTGTCTAAAAAGACATCATTCGGCTCACATATTTGCCGATAATATCAAATTCAAGATTTACGACAGTGCCAGCTTTAATCTGGTGAAAATTAGTATGTTCATGTGTATAAGGAATAATTGCTACCTGAAAACTATTTTCAGTTGGATTACAAACAGTAAGACTAACGCCATTTACCGTAACTGAGCCTTTGTCCACAGTCATATAGCCACGCTTTGCCATTATTTTATCGAATGGATATTCAAACCTAAAATACCAACTTCCATCAGCTTCTTTTACTTCAGTACACAGAGCGGTTTGATCCACATGTCCCTGAACGATATGTCCATCCAAACGGCCATTCATCATCATACTGCGTTCCAGATTCACTTTACTTCCTACAACCAACAGACCTAAATTAGTTCTATCGAGTGTTTCTTTGATAGCCGTTACCGTGTAGGTATCTGCCGTTTTCGAAACCACGGTTAGGCAAACGCCATTATGTGCCACGCTTTGATCTATTTTCAACTCATTCGTAAAACTACAGGACATGCTAAGGTGTAAATTCTCTTGGTCCTTCTGTAATGCAACCACTTGAGCTGCTTCTTCAATTATTCCTGAAAACATCTTATTTATTTACAATTTAATTATTTACAATTTACAATTTCAGTTTATTAAATTCATTTTCAATTTACAGCATTGGTTTTCAAATAGTAAATGAATAAATTGTCAATTCCGTGTAACGCTCTTTACACCTTTCACCAACCTCAATTTCTTTACAATACCTTCCAACTCATTTGTATCGTTTACCATAATGGTCAGATTTCCCTGAAACAATCCAGCATTAGAGTCAATGGAGATAGAACGTAGCGATATGTTTTTTTCCTTGGAAATGAGCGAAGTAATATTTGTCACAATCCCTATATCGTCGTGTCCAACTATACGTAATGTAATTGGATATTGCGAACCGACCGATTTGCCTGACCAACGAGCTTTTACAATACGATAGCCAAAGCGAGCAATCATTTGTGGTGCATTGGAACAATCAGTTTTGTGAATTTTAATTCCACCAACTACCGATACGAACCCAAAGACATCATCCCCGAATATTGGATTACAACATTTGGCGAGTTTGAAATCAACCCCTTTTAAATCTTCTCCAATAACCAGTGCATCAGATTTACCCAAGGTATCGGTTTGTTGTATTTCCTTCGAAAAGGAATCGGCGCGGCGGATATCAGTTTGATCTATAACAGTTGGTTTGTCCAGATCGAGATATAAGTCGCGTACAAGGTGCATATCAAGCTTTTCATGAGCAATTTCCTGGTAGAAATCGCTGACTGTCTTAAATCCCTTTTTCTTAGCCAAACGGGAAATCTTCCCATCGTCGAGGTCTATTTTCCAGTTTTTAAACCGACGAATAATCGTTTCACGACCCATTTCGGCATCTTTGAATTCGACTTCCTTCAATGCCTGTCGAATTTTGGTTTTGGCTCTTGAAGTCGTCACTACATTCAGCCAAGCCGGATTTGGCTTTTGGGTTGGCGAAGTGAGCACTTCCACCTGATCTCCATTGTTCAGCACATATTTTATTGGCATATTTTTGCCATTCACCTTTGCTCCAACACATTTACTGCCCAGCCCAGAGTGAATAGAAAATGCAAAATCAAGTGCAGTAGCTCCTTTGGGCAATTTATGCAAATCACCGTTTGGTGTGAATACAAATACTTCTTTATCGTACAAATTCAACTTGAATTCATCCATGAAGTCAACTGCATTCAATTCGGGATTTTCCAGAATTTCACGTATGCTTTTCAACCATTCGTCCATCCCCGATTCACTTTTAATACCTTTATATTTCCAGTGGGCAGCTAATCCTTTTTCCGCTACTTCGTCCATTCGGACGCTACGAATTTGTACTTCCACCCATTTCCCTTCAGGTCCTAACACGGTGGTGTGAAGACTTTCATATCCGTTCGTTTTCGGGATGGAAAGCCAGTCACGCAGTCGTTTTGGATTAGGTTGATACATGTCGGCAACGATAGAATATGCCTGCCAGCAAGCCGCTTTTTCTTTTTCGAGTGGGACATCAAAAATAATTCGAATAGCAAAAAGATCATAAATATTTTCGAACGCTGTGTTCTGCTTCTTTATTTTTGAATAAATGGAATTGATCGATTTTGTTCGACCTTTTATTGAAAATTCGAAACCTATGTCTTTCAATTTTTCCTTTAATGGCGTTATGAAATCGGAGATAAACTGATCACGTGAACGCTTGGTGTCATTTAGTTTATGAGCAATTTCACGGTAGATTTCCCGGTTGGTATGCTTCAGTGATAAATCTTCAAGTTCCGTTTTTACGGCATACAATCCCATACGATGTGCCAAGGGTGCATACAAAAAAGATGCTTCACGCGCAATATTTTGACGTTTATCCTCAGGATAAAAATCCAATGTTCGCATAATTTGTAAATGCTCAGCAATGATAATCAGTATCACTCGAACATCCTCAGCAAAAGTCAGGAATAATTTACGGAAATTCTCAGTTTCCAGCGAAGCGTTTCGGGCATAAAGCTCTTCCACGCGCATCATCCCGTTTATAATGGAAGAAACCTGCGTGTTGAATTTCTTTTCAATTTCAGCAACGCTAAGTGCTCTTTTTTCTACGAGTTCGTGAAATAGCACGCTAAGAACAGCCGCTTTACCCAACCCGATTTCATTCAGAACAATTTCTATAATTTCGATTTTATTTGAAATAGTATGTCCGGGCAAAGTGCCTTCCAACGGAAACTTGGCAAAATACCCGGCTAATATCGCTCTGATTTCCTTCCGCTCAACATAGTTGAAAAGTGTTGGATATGAATGAATCAGTCTATTATATTGTGATCGAAATGAAATGCTCATTTTAAATGTAAACAATCTAAAATTCTTGGTTTCTTTTTTTTTAAATCAAAGTACAAAGATACGACACAAATTCAAGAACTTTTAAGCTGAACCCGAAAATATGAGAAAAAAGAATCCAAATAGGGCAGTATTGAATTTTCTTTTCTAAATTTGCAAAACTTAAGCAAAACATGGAAAAAAGTACGGCAAATTCTTACCAGCTATCCATTCGAATTGATTCGGATGGATTTTCTTTGTCCGTTTTCGATCAATCTGACTCATTACTCTCAACGAAAAGAATCAATGTAACGCTGCATACATTGTCCTTGCCAGAATTCTTAACCTTAATAAATTCCGAGACACAATTAAATTTCAATAAGGCAAGAATCATTTTAGAATCTGACTCCTACGTTATTATTCCACTCGCATTATTCAAGGTTGAAGAGGCTGCTGATTTTTTATTTCTGGAACATAAGCCAGCTCAAACAGATAGTATACTTTTCAATAAAATTCCCGAATTAGGTATCGTAAACATTTTTGCAGTGCCGGGAATTGTGCATGAAGCGATAAGCCAATTGTTTCCAAATACAGCTATTGAACAACATATCAGTTATTTTATTACTGAAAATATTAAATCAAAGTCTGAACACACTGTATATTGCTGGACACGAAATAAAAGGCTCGACATTATCGTATTTAAAGATGCTAAATTGCATCTAATTAATAGTTTTACCTATCAAACGTCAGAGGATTTTGCTTATTTTGTTTTGAACGTATATGATAAACTGGAACTTGATATGCACAAATATCCGCTAATCTTATTGAATGACCGGGAAAAACCCGAATTGAGGGAAATTTTGGAGAAATATCTGACCGTGAATAATAAATAGTAAACATATTAACATAGCAATATAAAGCATGCGAATCATCAGCGGAAAATACAAAGGTCGTCGAATCTCAGCCCCAGCCAATATCACTGCGCGCCCAACAACCGATTTTGCGAAAGAAGGGCTGTTTAATCTGCTGAATAACCGCATTGATTTCGAAGATATTGATGTGCTCGATTTGTTTGCCGGAACAGGCGGAATCAGCATTGAGTTTGTGTCGCGCGATTGCAAAAGTGTGATTAGCATTGAGCAAAATGACCGACATTGCAACTTCATTCGTAAAGTATGTAACGAATTGAAAATTAGTAATCTGACCTTAATGAAAACCGACGCTTTTAAGTTCATAGACTCTTGTCGTACTCAATTCGATATGATTTTTGCTGACCCACCCTACGAACTGGATCAAATAGCCAATATTCCTGATTTAATTTTCAATCATAAACTTCTCAAACCTGAAGGAGTTTTCGTTCTCGAACATTCAGCCAAAAACACCTTTCAGCATCATCCAAATTTTGTGGATCATCGTCATTATGGTAATGTAAATTTCAGCTTTTTCGAAAACAACGTACAATAATTCCTGTTCCAAACCCCACATTCTAGCTATTTATCCTTCAAAAAGAGTTAAACATTCTTAAAATAAAAAGATTTAACTCTAGCAAAACACCTTCAACTGTCTTAAACACTCATTTTACGACAAGAATTTGTTCAATTGGCCTGAGTAATTAATCTTACATTGAATCGTATATATTGCTACAATGTGTTTTTGATGTTTCAAAAATTCAAATTGATGCTATTCCTTTAAGGTATCGAGTTTTCCTTGTTATAATTTACTTCGTTAGGCCTAAAGATCCGTGTTCAATTTTGGTCTAAAATCAGTTGAAAAAAGGAAGTTGAATTAATCCAAACCCGTGACAAAAAACCTGTAGTAATATATGCCACAAAATTCTACAAACCAAATGAAATCCAGGTGATTACATCTTAATCGAAGCTAGTATCTTTATTGGAATATATCTATATATTTGTATCGTAATAAAAGAAATATTTTTTCTACCCCCTTAAAAATAAAAGAGTATGAAAGCAACATTAAGCACTTCAACTTTACTTAAAAAAGTAAAAGTAAATTTGTATAATATCTTGTTGACATCTACCATTGTCATTCTAATATCTTTTTTCTTTGGAAGTGCTATTTTAAGCCAATAAGCTGAAGTGTGTCTAAGAGGTATTAGCTCAATATTAATAAGACTTTAATTATCATAAACAATTACATTATGAAAATGCAAGTGATCAACTCCAACCTGTATCTGAAGTTAAATGAAAACGCTAATTTTATTTTGCTGACACTTTCAATTCTACTTTTGATAGTTCTTTTTATTGTTGCTGACGTTATAACAATGTAAAATTTTGCAAGTCAACTTTTATTGATTTAAAATGTCATAGTAAAGGCTGAACGGATAATTCCATTCAGCCTTTACTATATATAATTCCATTCTACTGTCTTTTTAGTACAAAGGCCGTGCGGGCAGGAATATACAATTTAAGCCATTCCTTGCCGGCATATTCTTTTGGTGCTGGAGTTGTGCGATGTGTGACGGATTCATCAATCAGATTAAAACCTCCAAACAGCGTTTCGTCAGTATTCAATACGATTTTATAGCTTCCCTTTTCCGCCAGAATACCATAATCGGTAAATGAACTTGAACCATTGAAGTTAAAAACAAATACAAAATCACCGCGCTGATAAGCTAAAACCTGATCTCCTTCATTGTCCCAAAGTTGGTAGATTGGGATTTTATTAAACTCAGGGCTAGAATTGATTAATTTAATCATAGCACCATCAAATTCACCCATGGCATTATACAGGAACTTTTCATTATCAACCAGTTCCCATTGGCGACGCGCATATTTATGAGACCAACCGTTTCCTTCGCGCGGGAAATCAATCCACTCGGGATGTCCGAATTCATTACCCATAAAGTTCAGATAACCACCATTTATGGTAGTGGCTGTAATGAGTCGAATCATTTTGTGCAGTGCCACGCCACGGTCAACAGTGAGTGTACTATCGTCACGTTGCATATGCCAGTACATTTCAGCATCAATCAGCCGAAAAATAATGGTTTTATCACCTACTAATGCCTGATCATGACTTTCGGCATAACTAATGGTTTTTTCGTCAGCACGGCGGTTAGTCAATTCCCAATAAATCTGACCCACTTTCCAGTCCTCATCTTTCACTTCTTTAATCAGTTTGATCCAGAAGTCGGGAATTCCCATGGCCATGCGGTAGTCAAATCCAATTCCCCCATCAGCCACTTTCGTTGCCAGTCCGGGCATTCCACTTACCTCTTCGGCGACCGTAATCGCATTTGGATTTACTTCGTGAATTAATTTATTTGCAAGGGTGAGATAGCAAATTGCATCACCATCCTGATTCATATTGTAATAGGATTCGTACCCGTTGAAATCTTCGCCCAAGCCATGGCTGCGAAACAACATAGACGTTACCCCATCGAAGCGATAACCATCAAATTTATATTCTTCGAGCCAGAATTTACAGTTTGAAAGCAGGAAATGAAGTACTGATGGTTTAGCATAATCAAAGCAAAGTGAATCCCATGCAGGATGTTCACGACGTGAGCCACCATGAAAATACTGATAAGGTGTTCCATCGAATCGTCCAAGTCCTTCAATTTCATTCTTAACAGCGTGAGAATGTACAATATCCATTATTACCGAGATGCCTAATCCATGAGCATCATCAATCAAGTGTTTTAGTTCTTCCGGAGTGCCAAAACGTGAAGAAGCTGCAAAAAAACTGGAAACATGATAGCCAAATGAGCCATAATAAGGATGTTCCTGAATAGCCATTATCTGTATGCAATTGTATCCATCTTTGTGAATTCGGGGTAAAATTGATGTTCTGAATTCATTGTATGTGGATACTTTTTCCTCTGAACTCGACATGCCAATGTGGCATTCGTATATTAATAAAGGATCAATAGTTGGTTTGAAACTGCTATGTTTAAACTTATATTGCTGGATTGGATTCCAGACTTGCGCACTGAAAATTTTTGTAGCCTCATCCTGAACTACTCTGCGGGCCCATGCCGGTATACGTTCACCGCCGCCACCTTCCCACTCAACCAACAATTTGTAATGTTGCGAATGTGCCATAGCATAATCGGGTAAGCGAATTTCCCAAACCCCATTCTGCAGCTTTTTTAATTGATAATCGGGAAGTCGTTGCCAATTATTGAAATCGCCAATCAAAAAAATGGCAGTTGCATTCGGTGCCCATTCGCGAAAAATCCAACCATCCGGCAACCTGTGAAGCCCAAAATATAAATATCCGGTAGCAAAACCTGACAATGATTGACCATCCGGAACAAGTTTTTTCTCCACGCTTTCGAAATACTCATATCGACCGTTTATCGCTCCTTCATAAGGTGCAAGCCAGGGATCGGATTTTAGAATTGCAAGATCTTTCATTAGTTGATTTTTATTTAGTTCAAAGATTAATAATCAGACTGAAATCAAACGAAATTTTCAAAGTACTAAACCAAGACCTTCACAATCACTTTTTTGTGTTGTCCTTTGCCAATACAAGGCTGATGGGCGTCTTCCGGAAAGAATATGGCAAATTCGTACGGCTGTACATTTAAAAAAGTTGTTGCTTTGTCGGCAAAGAATGCCACATCTTTTTCAGCGCTATATTCCTGAGTTGTTTGCTTTAATTGACCTACAGCAATCCAACCCATTGTTTCCGGGGCTGTTATCGGTACCTGAATATCAATATAACATTTATGGGTTTCCATTTTAGCTTCAGCAGCCGATTTTCCAACTACTTCCTGCACATTTATAAACAAATCGGCACCATCCAGTTCCATTTTTCCTAATGCTAAAGATGCCAAATCGGTGTTCTGTAAAAACTCAAAAGCCTTTTTAAAACGGGGGTGAACTGACTCGTATAGAGCCGCATTTTTTAATGAATCTAAAATCATCTTATTATTTACAATTTATTTATTTACAATTTTCAATTGGGCGTGATAAATCACTTAACTTCATCAACTGTGTAATTCAGGAAACGGTTCAAAGGGTAACCATGTTTCAGAACTTCAGCAACTATTGCCACAAAATCATCAGATTTGGTTTGCGTTTCATCAAATTTATAGTCAACCAGATAATGCTTCAGCTTAAGCAATTCAGCATCCGGAAAATCTTTGGGAAATCCCTGTGGTACAGTCTTTAGTTTATCTTCCTCAAAGAAATCGACAAAGTATTTTGAAAACTCAGGGTTATGGCGAATTTCATTCAGTTCGTCGATATTATCATACACACTCTGTCGAAGTGCTTTCAGCAGATTTGGTTCCGGTCCCCAAACACCAACTCCTACGAAACTACCATCCGGATCGAGATGAATATAATATCCGCCACGCTGGCTTTTACGACCACCGGCAGATGCAACAAATACGCCAAAATGAGTTTTATAGGGCGTTTTATCATGCGAAAATCGGGTATCACGATAAATACGGAAAATGCAATCTTTAGCTTCGACATGTTTAATTTCTTCGTCAAACTTCGAAATTTCAAGGATCAATTCTTTGCTGATTTGTTCAAATTCGGCTTTTACCTGATCGAACCACTTCTTATTTTCGGCAAACCACTCCCGATTATTGTTGAGTTTCAATTCTTTCAGAAACTCCAGTATATTATGTATGTTCATACAGAAATAAATTTGTGATTCACAAATATAAGGCAAAAATCAGAAATATTCTGACATAATATCTTTTTTTTTTATCACAATTTAATTTAGCAGAAAATTGATTACTTTTGCAAAACCTTTATGAGAGCGAAATTACAAGCTAATTAATTTTAATTTGCTGACATTCAATAAGGTTTAAAGTATCAGACAAGTCAAATAATAAAGAATGAAACACCGGATAAACCATTTACTTGAAGAAGTAAACAAACTTGCCGCTTCTAATATTGATGAACTGGAAGAACTCCGCATCAAATATCTGAGTAAAAAAGGTCAGATTTCAGAACTCTTCAATGATTTCAGAAATGTGGGAAATGAGGAAAAGCGTGAAGTGGGACAATTGTTGAATGACCTTAAAAATCAGGCACAAGACAAACTAAATGAACTGAAAGAATCATTTAGCCAGACAACAGAATCAGACACTAAATCGGATTTAACCCGTAGTGCAGACCCACTGAAAATGGGTACTCGTCATCCGCTATCGTTGGTTAAGCACGAAATTATCGATATTTTTTCCCGTATTGGATTTACCATTGCCGAAGGACCTGAAATTGAGGATGACTGGCATGTATTTGGTGCATTAAACTTTCCGCCCGAACATCCGGCACGTGATATGCAGGATACTTTTTTTATCGAACAAAATCCTGATGTGCTGCTTCGTACCCATACTTCGTCTGTGCAATCACATGTTATGGCCAATCAGAAACCGCCAATCCGCATGTTATTTCCGGGTCGGGTATACCGAAACGAGGCCATTTCGTATCGGGCTCACTGCTTTTTCCATCAGGTGGAAGGACTGTATATCGATAAAGATGTTTCCTTTGCTGACCTGAAACAGGCCTTGATGTATTTTGCCAAAGAAATGTTTGGCGAAAATACTGAAATTCGCCTGCGTCCATCGTATTTTCCATTCACCGAACCCAGTGCCGAAATGGATATTTCCTGTAATATCTGTGGTGGAAAAGGTTGTCCGTTTTGCAAACACACCGGTTGGGTGGAAATTTTGGGATGCGGTATGGTTGACCCCAATGTACTGGAAAACTGTGGCATTGACTCCAAAATTTATTCCGGTTATGCTTTTGGAATGGGAGTAGAGCGTATTACCAATCTGAAATATCAGGTTAAAGACCTCCGCATGTTCTCCGAAAACGATGTGCGGTTCCTGCAGCAATTTGAGTCAGCCTATTAGTCAGATAACAGAACTAAGAACCAAGAACCAATAGTCAAGACAAAAGACTTGTATAACAAAAGCCGTATTGAGTAATCATTGCGGTTTTTTTTGTAGGTTTATCCGAATGCAACCCAAAAAATTGTATTTTTACACAACATTTTTGAATTTGCTTAAATCAGAAAGTATGACCAAAACAATTCAGGCTATTCAGCGCTTCACTGCCCTCGATGTGTTTCGTGGACTAACAGTATGTTTTATGATTATTGTGAATACTTCCGGAAATGGCGATACCACCTATTGGCCACTAAAACATGCCGACTGGAATGGTTTTACTCCTACCGATCTGGTTTTCCCTTCATTTCTTTTTGCAGTTGGTAATGCACTGAGCTTTGCCAGCAATCGCTGGCAATTAATGAAGCAATCGGAGGTACTGCTGAAAATTTTCAAACGCACTTTTTTGATTTTCCTGATAGGTTACCTGATGTACTGGTTTCCGTTTTTTAAGCTCGATACACAATCTCAACTGATTTTATCTCCGATTTCTCATACCCGTATTTTGGGAGTTTTACAACGGATTGCCTTATGTTACGGTATTTCAGCTTTATTAGTTTATTATCTTGGAACTCGGAAAACGGTATGGATTGGCGTTGTAGCTTTATTCATTTACTGGGTTTTATTGTTGGTTTTCGGAGAAAGTGCTGAAGAATTCAGCAAACACGGAAATGCAGTATTGCGCTTTGATAGCTGGGCAATAGGAGTCGATCATTTGTACAGAGGCGAAGGATTTCCGTTTGACCCCGAAGGATTTTTGAGCACAATTCCGGCTTTGTTTAATGTAATAGCCGGATATGCCGTGGGACGTTTTTTACAGAAGAACGGCAAAAACAGGAACGGAATCCTGAAACTGATTGCGGCAGGTGCTGTATTCGTACTTATTGCTTCTATGTGGAGTGAACTTATGCCCATTAATAAAAAACTCTGGACCAGTTCTTATGCCTTGCTGACTGTTGGGTTGGACTGTGTAATGATAGCAGTAATTGTTTATCTGATTGATTTCATCGGGCTGAAAAAAGGCACACATTTCTTTTTGGTAAGCGGCAAAAACCCCCTGTTGATTTACCTCTTGAGCGAATTGGGAGTTACCGTAATGTTTCTGATTTCAATTGGCAATGAATCGCTTTTCAGATGGTTATACAGCCACATCTTTGTATATACCGGCGATTATTTCGGAGCATTTTTGTTCTCCGTTTGCTGGATGCTGACCTGCTGGTTAGTGGGATTTTTACTCGAAAGAAAAAAGATTTATATAAAGATTTAAGAAGCTTAGATACTAAGCAGATATTTATTTGGTATAAAATTTGTTTACTTAAATCAAACAATTAAAAACTAATAATCATGAAAAAACACTTTTTAATTTTCGCTCTGTTACTTTCTTTGTTTGCTGTAAATATACAGGCTCAAACTTTTTCGCAAAACAAATTGCAATATGATTATCACAGGTATATGCCACAGTTTGGTGATCCTTTTAACCCTGCTTTAAGTGGCGTCTGTTCAGTCATAATACCCGGATTAGGGCAAATGGTTTGTGGCGAGGTGGGTCGTGGATTGGCTTTTCTGGGTGGAACTTATGGCTCTATGATGGTTGGTATGGTTGGATTTGCTATGGTAATGGGCAGCTCAGGTCAATACGATTATCCGCTTGGAGTTTCCAGACCAAATACTATGGGACTTACAGGGGCAGGTTTGGCACTTGTAGGGTTTACAGCTATGACCGGAATTTATATCTGGTCTATTGTCGATGCAGTGAATGTGGCTAAAGTGAATAATATGTATATACAGCATCTGCGCAAAACTTCGTCGCTGAATTTAGAACTAGCACCTTATCTTTCACAGATTTCGGTAAATAACCAAGTTGAAATGCCGGTTGGACTAAGCCTGAGGGTTACATTTTGAATATGCATATATATTAGCATACATAATCCGGTGTCAACGGCACCGGATTTATTTTCTTGAGATATAAAATGTAATCTATTTTGCCTACTATAAACTATCAACTATTCCACCCCTGTTTGCCGTAGCCTACATTTATTCAGCAAATGTTTGGCGAAGCGTCCCGCTTCGTCATGCTAAAAGAAAAGA
>JBAWXD010000079.1:0-15661 GCA_037144275.1 Paludibacter sp.
TCTGAAGGTAAAACAGGCTATATGTCATCAGTTCGTAACCTCACTGCACCTGTTGCTGAATGGATTGCCGGTGGTGTTCCTATCACTATGATGATGAACATGGAAAAACGCCATGGAAAAATGAAACCTGTTATCCAAAAAGCGTTGGTTTTGCTTGATGGTGCGCCATTTAAGTTCTTTGCTTCACAACGTGAAAATTGGGCTGATGAAAAATCAAGCTATGTTTATCCGGGTCCTGTTCAATACTACGGTCCTTCTGAAGTTTGCGATCAACCTACCAGAACCTTGTTATTGGAAAAAGGATATTAATTTACATAATAAAACCGGATTTAGCTTTCTAAATCCGGTTTTATTTTTTCTCTCTAATTATTTAAATAAATTTCCAGCTTTTGATTTTAAATCATTTACCGATGAATTTGCTTTAGTTTTTAAATCGTCAGCTTCTTTGTTTGCAGCCTTTTCAATGCTGTCTTTTCTAATTTCAGCCTCTTTTTTCAGAGCCTCTTTTTTCTCATTTGCAAGCTTTACAGCATCAGCCTTTTTTACAGCCACTTCCTTTTCAACTTCAGCTTTATTGGCATCAGCTTTTTTTTTAACAGTCACTTTTGTTTCATCCACTTTCTTTTGTGCCTGAACTTTTCCATCGGCTACTTTTTGCTGTACCTGTGATTTCCCATCTGAAACTTTCTTCTTTGCATCAGTTTTAGCTTTTGTAACTTCCTGATTGGCTGATCCCTTTACCTTATCAGTGCCTTTTTTGATTTCAGTTTTTACTTCTTCTTTCTTTTTGTTGATTTCCGAAGTCTGAGCAAAAAAAGTTGTTGTAAATGCGCATAAAACCAATGAAATAATCAATTTCTTCTTCATAAAACTTAATTTTTAAAATGTTTATTATTTGATGTGTGTTTGAATCGTAAATATTTATAATTATTAGATTTCAAACAAATAAAGCCTTATTTTTGTTTTCAAAAAAAACAATAAAATATGCTGATACTCCTTTCTCCTGCAAAGATTCTGAATTTCAAACCACAAAATATCACTTCTGATTTTACAATCCCTGAATTTTCTAACGAAGCTAAAGAGTTAATAGGGTTGTTGCAAAATCTTACATCTTACGAATTGGGCAAATTATTAGACATCAACAATAAACTGACTCAACTTAATTTTGACCGCATTTTCAACTGGCATTATCCATTTACGCCACAAAATGCAAAACAAGCTGTACTGACATATGACGGAGAAGTTTTCAGGGGATTAAATGCTAAAACATTTTCTGAAATTGAGTTTGAATATGCTCAAAACCATCTTCGTTTATTATCAGGATTATACGGCGTTTTACGACCGTTAGATCTGATTCAGCCCTATCGACTCGAAGTAAGTTCTAGACTGAACAATCAGCGGGGAAAAGATATGTATTGTTTTTGGAGCGAAAAAGTCACAAAATCGGTTCTCACAACTTTAAAAACGTCAGGGAAACCTGAGATTATTCTAAATCTTTTGTCAGGAGAGTATTTTAAAACACTTAACCTGAAAAACAAAAAAGTTCGGGTTATCGATGTGGAATTCTACGAATATAAAAATGACAAATTGAAGCAAATTGTTATTTACACAAAAAAAGCACGGGGTTTAATGGCGCGTTTTGTAATTCAAAACCAGATTGAAGACATTGAAGATTTAAAGGGATTTTCAGACGAAGGGTATTGGTTTAGCCCTCAGTTGTCAAACGAAAGCAAGTTCGTATTTACAAGATAATTACTGATTTAATAAAGCTGCCGTATGACAAGCCACCACTCCCGCTGTTTCAGTTCGTAAACGGCTTTTACCCAATGAAACAGGTATAAACCCGTAAGAAATCGCTGTAGTAACTTCATCTTTGCTAAAATCACCTTCCGGACCAATCAAAATCAAAATGTCGGAAGATTTCCGAATTTCAGTTTGAAGAAGTCTTTTGTCTGCATCGTAGCAATGAGCAATAAACTTTTGAGATGCTGAATACCTTTTAAGCAATTCGTCTAAAGTACAAAGTTGGTTTAATTTGGGAATGTAAGCTTTGACAGATTGTTTCGCAGCAGAAACAATTATTTTCTCCAAACGATCTACTTTAACTATTTTGCGTTCAGAAAAACGGCAAATAACTGGAGTGATTTCATCTATTCCGATTTCGGTGGCTTTCTCAATAAACCATTCCAAGCGTTCAATATTTTTGGTAGGTGCAATGGCAATATGGAGTTTATAATTACGTTTTCCGAATTCGAATTGTGATTCAATTATCTCAAAACCACAATGTTTCGGGTGTGGATTTATGATTTTAGCTTTATAAAACCCACCTACTCCATCCACCACCACAATTTCGTCGCCAACTTGCAACCGCAATACCTTGACAGCATGTTGGGATTCTTCCTCGGGAAGAACAGGACCGGAAGCGAAATTTGGAACGTAGAAAAGTGCCATATTATGAGTTCATATTTGCTAGTTGACAGTTTATAGTTTTTCAATTATGAAGAATTAACGGTCAACTATAAACTTATTTGTAGATTTCTCCTTTTGCTGCCAGTAAAGTATTTTTTAATAACGAAACAATCGTCATGGGACCAACACCACCCGGAACAGGTGTAATATAGGAACATTTGTTAGCAACTTCTTCGAATTTCACGTCGCCACTTAAACGGAAACCACTTTTAGTTTTGTCGGATGGTACACGGGTAGTTCCCACATCAATAACCGTAGCGCCATCTTTAACCATATCGGCTGTCAGAAATTCGGGCATCCCCAATGCTGCAATGATAATATCAGCTTGTAAGCAAATTTCCTTCAAATTTTTGGTATGGCTATGACAAACTGTTACTGTGGCATCGCCCGGATATCCTTTTTGCATCATCAATGAAGCAACCGGTTTTCCTACGATATTGCTTCGACCAATTACCACACAGTTTTTGCCAGAAGTAGGAATTTCGTAGCGTTTCAACAGTTCTATAATTCCCGATGGAGTTGCTGAAACATAACAAGGCAAGCCAATTGACATACGACCAACATTTACCGGATGGAAACCATCCACATCTTTGCGATAATCGATAGCTTCAATCACTTTTTGTTCGGAAATATGTTTTGGCAAGGGTAATTGAACGATAAAACCATCCAAACCTTTGTCGTTATTCAATTCATCAATTTTAGCAAGCAATTCAGCTTCAGTCACATCATCCTCAAAAGTTATTTTTGTAGACTTAAAACCAACCTGTTCACACGATTTTACTTTGTGAGCCACATAGGTTTCACTTCCCCCATCGTGTCCGACTATAATTACAGCTAAATGCGGTGTTCGTTCACCGGAAGAAACAATTGCTTTAACCTCTTCGGTAATCTCTGTTTTTACTTGTTCTGAAATGGCCTTGCCATCAATAATTTTATAGGACATTTAGTTGACTAGGTTATTAATTAGTTAATTGGTTGATTGGCATATTAGCACATTGGCACATTATCTTCGTTTTCCAATCTTTAGCTTTCCCTGACTCATTGAAGCCATTTTCATCATTTTGCTTGTTTGTTCAAACTGTTTCAACAAGCGATTTACCTCCACGATGGTTGTTCCACTTCCTTTAGCAATACGATTCTTGCGACTTCCGTTCAGCAAACTTGGGTTTTCACGTTCGCGCGGTGTCATTGAATGAATTATGGCTTCAATACCTTTAAATGCATTGTCGTCAATATCAACATCTTTCAAAGCTTTTCCCATACCGGGAATCATTGCAGCCAAATCCTTGATATTACCCATTTTCTTGATTTGATCAATTTGAGAAATAAAGTCATTGAAGTCAAACTGATTTTTGGCAATACGTTTCTGAATTCGGCGAGCTTCCTCTTCATCATATTGTTCCTGAGCTCGTTCCACCAACGAAACAATATCACCCATTCCCAAAATACGGTCGGCCATACGTTCGGGATAGAATACGTCCAACGCATCCATTTTTTCACCCGTACCAACAAACTTTATTGGTTTATTTACAACAGAGCGAATTGAAAGAGCCGCACCACCACGCGTATCACCATCCAGTTTTGTCAGAATTACTCCGTCGAAATCAAGCTTATCATTAAATTCCTTGGCAGTATTTACAGCATCCTGTCCGGTCATGGAGTCAACCACAAACAAGATTTCATGAGGGTTAATGGCTTTTTTAATGGCAGCAATTTCAGCCATCATCATTTCATCCACCGCCAAACGACCGGCGGTATCTATAATCACCACATCGTTTCCGTGCTGTTTGGCATATTTTATAGCAGCTTCAGCAATTGCAACCGGGTTTTTGCTTTCCAAATCAGAATAAACCGGCACAGCAAGTTGCTCACCCAACACTTTCAATTGCTCAATAGCTGCCGGGCGGTATACGTCGCAAGCTACTAAAAGCGGATTTTTTCCACGTTTAGTTTTTAGTAAATTAGCCAGCTTACCTGAGAAAGTGGTTTTACCCGAACCTTGTAACCCTGACATTAATATTACAGCAGGATTTCCTTTCAGGTTAACGTCCACACTCTGACCACCCATCAGCTCGGCCAGTTCGTCATGAACAATCTTAACCATCAACTGATTCGGTTTCAGTGAGGTTAGCACATTCTGCCCCATGGCCTTTTCTTTTACCGTTTCGGTAAAAGTTTTGGCTATTTTATAGTTTACGTCGGCATCCAACAAGGCTTTACGCACATCTTTCAGCGTTTCGGCCACATTAATTTCGGTAATCCGGCCTTCACCTTTCAGTATTTTAAACGACCGTTCAAGTCTTTCACTAAGAGATTCAAACATAACTTATATATTATTTTTTAGAGAGCACAAAGGTACAAAAAAACACTTTATTATCAAACTCAACCAGATACTTAAAAATTCGCCCGCTGTTTATTGGCAAATTCTATTAATTTGGGGAAAAACTGAAAGAATTTAGTCTCTAACTCTTCCTTATTTTCAACCAAAAATCGGATTGTTTTATCAGGTTTAATGGCTGAAACTTTGTGATTGGACATGATAGTTAATGATTCTTCAAGTCCCTTCAACGTTGAGTACTTATACAACCGATTTGAGAAAATCAGATGGAAAATAAACCGTTTCACTCTGACAGGCAAGTAATTGTAATTCAGAATAGCAGCTAAATAAAATTTAAAGGCAAATAAGTTCAGTGAAATGTCTGGCGAATACTTTCTGAAATTCTTGGCCAGAAAATAATCGAAATACATATCTACAATAATTCCTGAATAACGACCAAAAGCCGGACGCACAAAATTAACCGTTTCTTTTACAACTTCATGATTATCCGTAAACTCGTCAATTAGTCGGTGTAGAACAATCCCTTGCCTGATTTCAGTCGGATAATTCTTTAATTTACTGCCTTTTACAAAGTCACCAATAAAATTTCCAATCTGCAACCGCCGCCGGTCACCCGACAAAAATATATGTGCTAAATAGTTCAATACATCGATTTTTAAGTTGGCACAAAAGTAGCTAAATAATTTGTTGAGGGAACAAAAACTACTCTAAGTTGTTATAATTGAAATTTTTAACCCTAGAATCAGGATAAATAAACAATCATTCATTTATCTTTGTACCATGAGAATAAAAGACGACGAAAAAGTAAACAAAATATACCGTGCAGCTATAAAGGTAGTAAATCGCGATGGTTTCGAGGGCAGCTCCATGTCGAAAATTTCAGCAGAAGCAGATGTTTCGGCAGCTACGATCTACCTGTATTTTGAAAACAAAGAAGATATGATAAAAAAACTGTTCATTCATTTAAAATCTCGTATGGGCAATTCATACCATAAGGACAATAATGAACTTACGCCATCCAAAGGAACATACAGAACCATGTGGTTGAATCATTATCAGTTTATTATGGAAAATATTGAGGAATTTAATTTCCTTGAGAATTTCACGAACTGTCCACTAATAAACAAAATAGATAAAGACAATAAACTTGATTATTGCTCTACAATTGAGACTTTCTTCGAAAAATCCAAATCAATCGGTTTAATTCAGAATATGAACAATGACCTTATATACAGTTTATTATTCTCTCCAATCAACTATTTGGTAAAAAATTCAATATCAACTAACAATAATTTAGAAACCAATGATTTAATAGATACATTTGAAGCTTCATGGAGGGCAATATCAAAATAAATTCAAAATATGTATTTCTTTAATGAACAATCATTCATTTTAAACGTTTTACTTTAAAATTCAACAATAATAAATTTAAAATAAATGATTTATGAGCTTAATTGATCAATTAAACTGGCGTTACGCCACTAAAAGAATGAACGGAACAAAAGTTCCGAAAGAAAAAGTTGACCGGATTTTGGAAGCTATACGTTTAGCGCCAACTTCATTTGGTTTACAGGGATTTAAGGTGATAGTAATAGAAGATGAAACGTTACGTGAACAAATTTTCAACGGTGCATGCCAACAACCACAAATAAAAGAAGCATCGCATGTATTGGTTTTTGCTGCAAATAAAAAAGTAAGTCAGGAACAAGTTGATGAATATATGCAATTGATTGCTACCACCAGAGCTATTCCTGTGGAAACTTTAAGTGGTTTCAGAGCAGCTTTTGATGGAATAGTTGCCGGAACTGAAGACAAAAACTTTGTATGGACTGCCCGTCAGGCTTATATTGCGTTTGGTGTTGCACTTACTGCTGCTGCACTCGAAAACGTAGATGCCACTCCAATGGAAGGATTTAGTGCTGAAGCATTGGATAAAATTTTAGACTTAACTGAACAAAACCTAAGCGCTGTTACTATTCTAACATTAGGTTACAGAGATGAAGAAAATGATAGTCTTGTAAATGCTAAAAAAGTAAGAAAAAGTATAGAAAAATTAGTTGACTTCAGATAATTCATTACTTTCGTTTTTCTGATTGATTCTACTATATTTTAGTAGCTATTTATCTTTGAATACTTTATGATTCTTTAAAGCGATATAGTATAAAAATTTTAATGTAAGTATATTGATGCAAGTGCTAAAGGATCGATTCAAATTTTGAATCGATTCTTTATATTTATACCTTTTTTTTCTTTACCCCATTGATGTTAATTGCTGGGATTAAATCGATATTTTAAGGGTCGATTAACATTATTTAATGGACTCTAAACTGTTCAAAAATAAATATGCTAAAATTATGATATTATGATACTTAAGCATAATGAAACTAATTATTATTTTGATACATAAATGTAAAATAGAGAAAATAAAATTTTTTTTTCAAAAAAAACTAATATAGTGTTTGTTTTTTGAACTTTTTTATATTACTTTTGTTAATTATACTGTGATGCTAATGCAAAAATGATTCCTGCACTCAAGTATTTTATAATAAGAAGAAAAGCTATGTTCACTATATCTAATAATTAAAAAAAAATGAAAATGGAAAACGAAAACAAAATTCTCGAAAAACTGTTAAAAGTACCAACCTATACTTTGGGAGCTTTTACAATTGATGTGCCGAAAAGACTGCTAACAACGAAAGGTGATTCAAAAAAACTCACCAACAAAGAACTTCATTTGTTAATTACATTGGCTTCAACCCCAAATGTATTATTAGAACGCAAGTATTTGCTAGAATCTATTTGGGAAGAAAACAATTATTTCAATGGAAGAAGTATGGATGTTTATCTATGCAAACTGCGTAAATTATTGGCAGCAGACCAAAGAATAAATATCGTCAACATTCATGGTAAAGGTTATAAATTAATTGCACCAGCTAATTAATTTTAGTAATTGCAAGATAATAAACAATTTAATAAAGAGATGTGAGTTTTCACGTCTCTTTTTTTTTGAAATATTTGTAACTCATTTCTAACTTTATTTCACTCTAAACGTTTTAAAATAAAAAATATTAAGATCAGAGATATGGAAACAAAAACAATAAGTAAATCACTCTATTTTGATGCTGAACCGAATGTAATTTATAATTTATTTATAGATAAAGATAAACATGCTGAATTAACCGGATCAGTTGTAGAAATGAGTAATGAGATACATGGTCGTTTTAGCATATTTGATGGATATTGCCAGGGCTACAATATTGAACTTATTGAAAATATGAAAATTGTTCAAGCCTGGCATTTTGCTGAAGATGGTTGGCCGGAAGATCATTATTCAATATGTACTTTTACCTTTGAATCCATTGAAAACAAAACAAAACTGACTTTCACACAGACTGAAATACCTGCACATAAAGCTGAAGAACTTGAACGAGGTTGGAATGATTATTACTGGGAACCCATCAAAGAATACTTAAAAAAATGTTGATATTTTGCTGTTTGAAAAAGAATGAGTATTTTTGTAACGTAAAAAATGTGGAGAGATTTGGACTGCTTGCAACCACAGAAAAAAATGCTAAATCGCAACACTTTCTGCCCCTTACAAAGTCCTATGCACTTTCCTGATTAATTTACCCGAGTTTAAAAACAATTTTATCATCATTACTGTTTCATGTTACAGTTTACCTAGTTGCAAGAATAATAAGAAAACAGTAAAAAAAACGTAAATTAAAAATGGGATATTTATTTTCATCCGAATCGGTTTCTGAAGGTCATCCTGACAAAGTAGCCGATCAAATTTCAGATGCCATTCTGGACAACTTTCTGGCATTAGACAGCAGTTCAAAAGTGGCCTGCGAAACTCTTGTAACTACCGGACAGGTCGTGTTGGCCGGCGAAGTAAAATCAAACGCTTATATTGATGTTCAGTCGGTGGCACGCCGCGTGATTAACCGCATTGGTTACACTAAAAGCGAGTATAAGTTCGATGGTGATTCTTGCGGAATTTTCTCGGCATTGCACGAACAATCGGGCGATATTAATCGTGGTGTAGAACGCGAAGATCCAATGAATCAGGGTGCAGGAGATCAGGGAATGATGTTTGGTTATGCAACCAACGAAACCAAAAATCTGATGCCAATTGCCCTTGACTTGTCACACGCATTGGTGGAAGAACTGGCTGCTATTCGTCGGGAGGATAAAGTAATGACTTACCTACGCCCCGATTCAAAATCACAGGTTACCATTGAATACGATGACAACAACCAACCTATAAAGGTTCATACCATTGTTGTATCAACTCAACACGATGACTTTTCAAAACCAACAGCAACCAAATCGCAAGATCAGGCTGACGAAGAGATGTTGTCAATAATCAAAGAAGACGTAAAAAATATTCTTATTCCTCGCGTAAAAGCATTGGATGTTCAGTTTGCTCAATTAATAAAAGATGATTTCATACTTCATGTAAACCCAACCGGAAAGTTTGTTATCGGTGGTCCTCACGGCGATACTGGTTTAACCGGTCGTAAAATCATTGTTGATACGTACGGTGGTAAAGGTGCTCACGGTGGTGGTGCTTTCTCGGGAAAAGATCCTTCGAAAGTAGACCGTTCGGCAGCTTATGCAGCTCGTCACATTGCCAAAAACATTGTGGCAGCAGGGTTGGCAAACGAAGTATTGGTTCAGGTGGCTTATGCTATCGGTGTAGCCAAACCAATGAACCTGTATGTAAACACCTACGGTACTGCTCAAATACAACTAAACGATGGCGAAATTGCTGTAAAAATCGAAAAACTGTTCGATATGCGTCCGAAAGCCATTGAAGAACGTCTGAAACTTCGCAATCCGATTTATGAAGAATCAGCTTCGTATGGTCATGTGGGTCGCACTCCGGTGGTTGTTACTAAAAATTTTAAAGATGGAAATGGCAATGAAATCAGCCTTACTGTAGAACTTTTCACCTGGGAAAAAACAGATAAAGTAGACGAAATCAAAGCTGAATTCGGAATCTGATTAGATTTTCAGAGCCAAATGCCCAGATATTAAACAAAGAACTCCCACTTTACAATTTGTAGAGTGGGAGTTCTTATTCTTATTATAGCCATAATAATCATTTTCATTTCGTTTAATATTTTCAACAATTACAGCATACGGAATTTCCATTTTTTACTGTACATTTGTATTATACTAATAAGCGATTGAATTATGGGAAAGAATAAAAGAAATCTGACTGAGACTCTCAAGGGCTTTATTTTGCTCTGGTGGGGAAAATTCATTGACTTTCTACCTGTTGCGTGGGATTTTATCAAGCTTTGGTGGGCAAAGTTTATCGCCTGGCGGAAAGTCCGGCTTGTTCGATATCGAGGATTAGTGTGGTATCGGAAAATTGCGAACCTCATTGTAACTTCCATCGTTTTGTTTCTGATTTATCTTTTTATCGTCGACATCAACCTTTTTTGGTTATTCGGCAAATCACCCGGTTTAAGAAGTATCAGTAATCCAAATCAATCAACTGCAACCTTAATTTACAGTTCTGACGGAAAAGTACTGGGGAAATATTTCAGGGAAAACAGAACACCTGTAGTTTTTGACGAAATTTCACCCAAACTGATTAAAACACTTATTGCTACTGAAGACGAACGCTTTTACAAACATTTCGGCATTGATTTCGAAGGGGTTATTGCAGCCTTGAAAGATATGACTCAGGGTCGGAGTCGTGGTGCAAGTACCATCACACAGCAATTGGTTAAGAACATGTACAAAACCCGAAATCAGTATTCTACCGGGCTTTTTGGATATATTCCCGGCGTTAAGCTCATTATCAGTAAAACGAAAGAATGGACAACAGCTGTGAAGATTGAAATTTTCTACAGTAAAAAGGACATTCTGACCATGTACCTCAACACTGTAGATTTTGGAAGCAATGCTTACGGAATTCATACGGCTTCCAAAACATTTTTCAAAACTACACCTGCCAAATTGAATTATGAGCAATCAGCGACCTTAGTTGGTCTGCTGAAAGCTACTTCGTCCTACAGTCCCATTACACATATAAAACGGTCCATGGAGCGACGAAACGTGGTGTTAGATAACCTAATGAAACACAAAGTCATCACGCAGCACGAATGCGATTCGATAAAACTGATTCCTATCCGCTTAAATTATAGCGTTGAACAAAGTTACGATGGTGATGCACTTCATTTCCGTGCCTATCTTGAAAAATACTTACAGGACTGGGAAAACGAAAATGGTTACGATATTTTCTCCGACGGACTTAAAATTTATACTACCATCGATTCACGTATGCAGAAATATGCCGAAGAAGCTGTGAATCGTCAAATGCGGATTGTACAACGAAAATTCTGGGATCACTGGCAAGGACAAAATCCATGGCAGGACGAAAACCACAAAGACATTGTGAACTTTGTGGAAGATATTGCCAGGAAAACCAAAGCCTATGCATTGCTTTCGGCCCGCTACAAAAATCATCCCGATTCAGTTACTTATTTTCTGAATCTTCCACATCGCACTAAAGTATTCGACTACGATGAAGGTGAAAAACAAGTAACGATGAGCATTATGGATTCCATACGCTATATGAACCACTTTTTGCACAGCAGTTTTGTGGCTATGGAACCTGAAAGCGGAGATGTAAAAGCGTGGGTGGGTGATATCAATTTCAAATTCTGGCAATACGATAAAGTGGCTCAATCCAAGCGTCAGCCGGGTTCTACCTTTAAACTTTTTGTTTACACTGCTGCCATGATGCACGGCATGTCGCCTTGTGATTTGATGGTGGATAAGCCTGTGACCTGGAAATTTGATGAAAGTGGCAAACAAAAGGCCTGGACACCCCACAATGCCAACGGTAATTTTCTGAATTATCCGGTAACCTTGAAAAATGCTTTTGCACAATCCATCAATACGATAGCTGTACAGATTGCACAACAGGTTGGCATTTCCGAAATTATCAAATATGCCTATTTACTTGGAATTAAAACGCAGCTTGAAAATCAGCCTTCTATCTGCCTCGGCTCATCCGACGTTTCATTACTGGAACTTGTAAATTCATTCGGAACAGTCATTAATGAAGGAAATTATCATGACCCGATATTGATTACCCGCATTGAAGACAAGGATGGAAACCTGATTTATCAACCACAAACTCAACGCCACCGCGCTATTCCGTATGAAGATGCATGGCTTATGACCGAAATGCTGAAAGGCGGTATGACTGAACCCGGTGGAACTTCACAGGCACTTTGGAGCTGGGATTTATTCCGTTATAATACCGATTTCGGTGGAAAAACCGGAACATCGTCCAATCACTCCGATGCCTGGTTTATTGGTGTGTCACCGAAACTGATTGGTGGAGCATGGGTTGGGGGCGAGCACCGCAGCGTGCATTTCCGTACCGGAGAACTCGGACAGGGAAGCCGCACCGCATTGCCTATCTTTGGTATGTTTATGGAAAAAGTACTGAAAGACGAAAGTCTGAAACAATACCGTGGAAAATTCCCAACCAAACCCAAAGAACCGATAACACGCAATTATGGTTGCCATACTGTTCTGCCTCCCGATTCGGTAGCTGCGGATACCTCTGTTATGGAAGGAACTGATGTTCCGGAAGATGTTCCACTTAGCACAGAACCAACCACTCCTGAATAATGTAAATCGGGCTGAATGCAATTGCAATTCAGCCCGATTTGTTATGCAGTCTATCTGTCAAATGTTCGATATTGCATTTGTGTCTAATAATACTTCTCGAATTCTTTATTCGAGATTTATTGTTTGACAACTACAAACCAAATTTCTGTCACCGTAGCCGTTGTCCACACGCGCCACATTTACCCAGAACTTGTTCTCAGCTACCCAATCGGTTGGATAAGCTGCTTTTGCCCTGCTGTAAGGATGATTCCACTCGTCGGAAACAATACTGTATTCGGGGTGCGGAGCGTTAAGTAATACATTGTCAGTTTTGTCGGCAGCTCCGTTTTCCACTTCCTTTATTTCATCGAAAATTTGTAACATAGCTTGTGTAAACCTGTCCAGTTCAGCCAGCGATTCGCTTTCTGTTGGTTCAATCATCAAGGTTCCATGTACAGGAAATGATAGGGTGGGAGCGTGGAAACCATAATCCATCAACCGTTTGGCAATGTCGGTTTCGGTAATTCCCGAAGTGGCTTTGAAGTTACGTGCTTCCAGAATTAATTCGTGACCCACACGGCCTTTTTCACCGGTGTAAAGTACTCCGTAACTGTCTTTTAATTTAGCTGCCAGATAATTAGCATTCAGAATCGCAATTTTAGTAGATTGTGTCAGTCCTTCAACGCCCAACATGCGGATATAGCCGTAGGTTATGGCTGTTACGCTAGCACTTCCGTAAGGAGCAGCCGATACGGTATTTTGACCAAAAGTTTTGCTGGGTAAGAATGTGGCTAAATGTTTAGCCACACATATCGGACCAACACCCGGTCCACCACCACCATGAGGAATGGCAAAGGTTTTGTGCAGGTTGAGGTGACAAACGTCAGCACCAATTGTACCGGGATTGGTCAATCCCACCTGGGCGTTCATGTTGGCACCGTCCAGGTAAACCTGTCCGCCATTGGCATGAATAGCCTCGCACATGTCTTTAATGTGTTCTTCAAAAATACCATGCGTGGAAGGATAAGTTATCATACAGCCCGCCAAGCAGTCTTTGTTGGCTTCGGCTTTTTCTTTCCATTCATTCCAGTCGGTGTTTCCACCTTCATCGCATTTCACCACTACGATATTGAAACCGGCCTGTGCTGCACTTGCGGGATTTGTTCCGTGAGCTGAGGCCGGAATTAATAAGGTGTTGCGATGTGTTTCACCTTTCGATTTGAAGTATTCGCGAATGGTCATTAATCCGGCATATTCTCCTGCTGCACCTGAGTTTGGTTGCAGACTGCAAGCCGAAAATCCGGTGATGGCTGATAAGTATTTTTCCAGTTCGGCAATCATTTCGTTGTAACCTTCTGTTTGGTCGGCCGGAGCAAGTGGATGAATACCGCCTAATTCGGGATTACTCATCGGAAGCATTTCCGAAGCTGCATTCAGCTTCATGGTGCATGAACCCAATGAAATCATGGAGTGAGTCAGCGAAATATCACGACGTTCCAGTTTTTTGATGTAGCGCATCATTTCTGTTTCGCTGCGGTAACTGTTGAAAACCGGGTGAGTAAGGTAAGCCGACTTGCGTTCCAGATTCTCATCGATTGAAGTTAAGCCTTCTAACTCATCTTCAGCTGCAAAAACGGCTGAATTTTCATCCGCTGTTGACAAAATTTCAATCAGTGTGTTTACATCATTTATGTCGGTGGTTTCATCGAAACTAATGCCTATTTCGCCGGTTTCAAAATAGCGGAAATTTACTTCATATTCCAGTGCAATTTCTTTCAGAACTTCAATGTTAATACTTTCCGGCAAGGAGATTTTTAGTGTGTCGAAGAAATTATCGTTTTCCTGCGTAAAACCGTACACCGGAAGTATTTCGTTAATGTAAGTGGCAATCGAGTGAATACGTTGAGCAATGGTTTTAATCCCTTCAGCACCGTGATAAACTGTGTACATACCTGCCATAGAAGCAAGTAAAGCCTGAGCCGTACAAATATTCGAAGTTGCTTTTTCGCGTTTAATGTGTTGTTCACGGGTTTGTAAGGCCATGCGAAGAGCCGTTTTCCCATTAACATCCTTGCTGATGCCAATGATTCGTCCGGGCATATCACGTTTGAATTCATCACGGGTAGCAAAAAAAGCAGCGGCTGGACCGCCAAATCCCATAGGAATTCCCCAACGTTGGGCAGAACCAAATACAATGTCAGCACCCCATTCACCAGGAGGAGTAAGCAATGCCAGACTCAGAATGTCGGCAGCTACAGCTACTTTTGCACCTACTGCATGAGCTTCGGTTACTAATTCAGAAAAGTCTTCTACATTTCCGTTCGCATTTGGATATTGAATTATTACTCCGAAGTGTTTGTCAGTCAATTTCCAGGTTGAATAATTTCCAATTTCTAATTGTATACCCTGAGCAGCTGCTCTGGTTTTTAATACGGCGATGGTTTGTGGAAAAACGGCACTGTCAACCAGCAAAATGTTGGCTTCATTTTTCAACTGTTCCCTGCTGCGAAGATTGAGCATCATAGTTGCAGCTTCTGCACCGGCAGTGGCTTCGTCGAGCAAGGAGGCATTCGCAAGCGGCATAGCCGTAAAATCACAAATTGCTGTCTGGAAATTTAGCAATGCTTCCAGGCGACCTTGTGAAATTTCGGCTTGGTAAGGCGTATATGAAGTGTACCAGGATGGGTTTTCGAAAATATTGCGTTGAATAACAGCAGGTGTTACGGTGTCGTACCAACCTTGTCCGATATACGAACAGAAAAGTTTGTTTTTTGATGCAATTTCCGCAATGTGTTCGGCATATTGATGTTCGGTAAGAGGCTCTGGCAGCTCAATAGGCACTTCCAACCGAATAGAAGACGGAATGGTTTGGTCGATTAATTCATTCAGGCTTGAGACGCCAATGGATTGAAGCATACTTGCTTCGTTTTGTGCGGAAATACCAATGTGGCGCACTTGCAGCATATCTCTCATAATCTTGTATCTATTTGAAATTTGCCCACAAAATTACTTTTTTCTTTTGTTTTTAAGTTAGAAAAGAAAGAAAAGATATGAACAAAAGCAGCGTTTTTTTTTGACAACTTTCAGCTTATTACTTTTCAACAGAAATACTGATAAATTATGAAGAAAATCCGGCTAAATTAATCAGTTTTTTGTTAGTTTAGTAAACCAATTGGCTGTTGAATTGTTTAATAATTCAACAAATAGACT
>JBAWXD010000080.1:0-15657 GCA_037144275.1 Paludibacter sp.
ATGCTTATTACTAGATATTTAATTTTTTTCATTTTTACTATATTTAAGTATTTTAACTACATTCTTTCAGGAACATCAATTCCGAGTAAACTCATTCCTGTTTTGATTACCGAAGCAATGGATTCCGAAAGTACCAGTCTGAATTGTTTCATTTCTTTATTTTCCTCTTTCAAAATCGAAAAATCGTGATAAAACTGGTTGAATTCTTTCACGAGTTCATATATGTAATTGGCAATCAGTGCCGGACTGAATTCTTCACCAGCTTGACGAATTACTAAAGGAAACTCATTTAAGAGTTGAATGAGATAACTTTCTTTTTCCGAAATGCTTAACCCAATATTTTTTAGCGAACTGAATTCGATTTTTTGCTCTGCTGCTTTACGTAAAACAGATTTGATACGAGCATGAGTATATTGAATAAAAGGGCCTGTATTGCCATTGAAATCAATTGATTCTTTGGGGTTGAAAGTCATATTTTTGCGTGGATCAACTTTCAGAATAAAATATTTCAGTGAACCCAGTCCTACCATACGAATAATAGTTTCAATTTCCTCAGCTGTACAATTATCCAGTTTTCCCAATTCCTGTGATGTCTCACGGGCAGTTTCAATCATTTCCAGCATTAAATCATCAGCATCAACTACCGTACCTTCCCGGCTTTTCATCTTGCCTTCGGGCAGCTCCACCATACCATAGGAAAAATGAACCAGATTTTTTCCCCACTCAAAACCCAGTTTGTCCAATAATAGAGCCAACACCTGAAAATGATAATTCTGCTCATTTCCAACAACGTACACCATTTTATTGATAGGATAATCGTTGTAACGAAGTTTGGCCGTACCAATGTCCTGAGTCATATAAACCGAGGTTCCATCAGCACGAAGCAACAGCTTTTCATCCAAACCATTAGCGGTTAAATCTGCCCAAACAGAACCGTCTTCGCGACGATAAAATGCCTCGATGGCTTCACCACGTTCAACTTCGGATTTTCCTTCGAGGTAAGTTTCAGATTCATAATAAATTTTATCAAAACTTACGCCCATTTGTTGGTATGTTTTGTCGAAACCGGCATACACCCAGGCGTTCATCATTTCCCAGAGTTGACGAACTTCAGCATCATTATTTTCCCAGGCCAGCAACATTTTCTGTGCTTCCAGAATAAGCGGAGCTGATTTCTTGGCTTCTTCCTCAGTCAGACCCTTGGAAATTAATTTCTGAATTTCGGCTTTAAAATGTTTATCGAAAATAACGTAGTATTTTCCGACTAAATGATCACCTTTCAAGCCGGAACTTTCGGGAGTTTCGCCATTTCCAAATAATTTCCATGCCAGCATGGATTTGCAAATATGAATACCGCGGTCGTTTACTATATTGGTTTTCACTACTTTCCAACCATTTGCTTTTTGAATTTCAGCAATGCTATGTCCGAGTAAGTTATTTCGAATATGACCTAAATGAAGCGGTTTATTTGTGTTAGGCGACGAATACTCAATCATCATGAGTGCTGCATCTTCAGTGGCTTTTGTAATACCAAAATCTTGATCTGAATGAATTGCATTCAGTGTTTCGAGCCAGAAGCTCTTACTGATACTCAGATTCAGAAAACCTTTTACGACATTAAATTTTGAAATAATTTCTGTGTCTTTTAGTAGAAAATCACCGATTTCCTGACCAACTTGTTCGGGCGACTTGCGAGCGGCTTTCACAAAAGGAAAAGTAACCACCGTGAGGTCACCTTCAAATTCTTTTTTTGTTTTTTGGAGTGCTGGCAGATTTGTTTCAGGTTCGAAGTCATATAATAACTTGACAGCTTTCGCCACTGAAATATTAAGAGTCTGTTCTAAATTCATTGTTTTCGTTTTTTATTCGGGTTGCAAAGATACGAAAATTAGTCTAAGTATCGAAAATGTAAACCAACTACTAATGGCCAGATTATACTATAAGGAGCTGCAAATTTACTGATTTGCAACTCCTTTTTAATTTTTAGAAAGTAAATTGTGGCCTGGGTTTTTCCTGTTCATCAACTGCTTGAATTGGAGAGAATTGAATGTAGTAGCAAGCTAAAAAAAATTAATTTAAAAGCTCATTAAAATTTGATGTCGAACCATTAAAAAGATTTAAGTCCACATAGCCTTTGATACCAGGTAGCGTATGTTTGTTGGAAGTCTGCCAAAATGTCCAGTTAACATTAGGCTTTGCTTTATAATCAACAATCCACAACTTACATTTTTCAGGTAAACATTCTTTGAGGTAAAGATTGAAAAATCTATTGCTACAGTAGACAATCGGGAAACAGGTGAGTTTTAATGAAATCGTCTGTATAAAATCCAGCAATTCATTACGAACCATATATGCAGGCGGCATTCTTCTTGAAAATTCTAAATCGAGCACCGGTGGCAAATCACCTTTGCTATATTTTACGGTCGACAAAAAATTCTGTGCCTGTTCTTTTCCGCTACTTTTATAAGTGAAAAAATGATACGAACCGACCGGTATATTATTGTCTTTGGCACGACCATAGTTTTCAGAGTATTTAATATCCCGGTTAGTAGCTCCTTCAGTAGCTTTCAAAAACACAAAATGAGGTTCATTTTCACTGAGTTTGTTCCAATCGATGGTGCTTTGATGATGCGAAACATCAAGTCCCCAGACTTCGCCCTCGGTACTTACTTTGATAGGAACAAAATTGCTGTAGAGAGTATGGTGACGGGTATGATGACGTTTCTTAGCTTCCGCCGGAAGTTGAATTAGAAGCATGGCGAGAAAGAAAATTATTAATCTGATTTTCATAATCTTTAGGGTGATTTATTTGTTGATTTCCGTTTGTAGAATGCATTAAATCAACAATATGAAACAAAGATAAGTTATTTATGTGTTAATTCCAACTCTTTTTGTTACAAATCACAGAACTTTTAAGCATAAATGAGTGAAAATAAGATTTCTGACAAATAATAAAGCCCCATCGTTTTAAACGACAGGGCTCAGATTTTATTGTTTTTCAATTATTTTACAGCATCCAATGCTTTTTCTATTGCACGTTTAATTCCGTCGGGGTTTTTACCACCGGCCGAAGCAAAGAATGGTTGTCCGCCACCACCACCCTGAATTTCTTTGGCTGCGTCGCGAGCTATGTTTACGGCATTTAATCCAGCGGCAACTAAGTCATCCGAGATTAAAATAGTCAAAGATGGTTTTCCATCAAATACACATCCGGCAACGAAGAATAATTTTTCGCTCACCACATTGCGAATTTGGAATGCAAGGGTTTTTACTGCATCTGCCGGCAATTCGGCATCAACCTGAATGACTTTAATTCCATTTATCTCTTTTGCTTCTTCAATAAGAATATCGCGCAGGTTCATGATTTTTTCGTGCATAAAGTTTTCAACACGTTTCTTCAAATCTGCATTTTCTTCAATTGATTTCTGAATAGCTGACATCAAATCGGGTGTGTTATTGAAAAACTCACGGGCATCAGCAATGAAATCCTGTTGCTCGTCAAGTAGCTTTTCAACGCCTTTGGCCGAAATAGCTTCCAAACGACGGATACCGGCAGCAATAGACGTTTCGGCTACAATGCGCACCAGGCCTATTTCACCAGTAGCTTGTACGTGCGTTCCACCACAAAGCTCGGTAGATGTGCCAAATTGAATTACACGAACAGTTTCACCGTATTTTTCGCCAAACAAAGCCATTGCTCCAAGAGCTTGAGCCTCGGCAATGGGCGTGTCGCGCATTTCGTTCAATGCATAATTTTCGCGAATTTTACGGTTGGCGATAGATTCTACAGCCCGAATTTCTTCTTTCGTCATTTTTTGGTAATGCGAAAAGTCAAACCGCAATGCATCCGGACTTACATATGAACCTTTCTGCTCCACATGTGTGCCCAACACTTCGCGTAAAGCTTCGTGAAGTAAGTGTGTAGCCGAGTGGTTACATTCAGTAGCCTTACGTTTTTCGGTATCGATAGTAGCCGTAAAAGTAGCCGTAACGTCCGAAGGAAGATGTTTGGCAATATGAACTGCTAAATTGTTTTCTTTTTTAGTATCAAGTATGTCAATTACATCTTCATCTGAAACCAACTTTCCGCTGTCGCCAACCTGACCACCCATTTCGGCATAGAAAGGGGTGTTTGAAAGTACGAGTTGGTAGTATTCCTGATTTTTTTGTTTCACTTTGCGGTAACGCAGAATTTCGGTGTCGAACGACGTGAAATCGTAGCCAACAAATATGCTGTCGCCTTCGCGAACGGTAACCCAGTCGCCGGTTTCGGTAGCAGCAGCATTGCGCGCACGTTCTTTTTGTTTTTGCATTTCGGAAGTAAACTCATCGATATTCACCGTAAAATTGTTTTCGCGCAAAATCAATTCGGTCAAATCCAATGGGAATCCGAATGTGTCGTATAGTGTAAAGGCCACTTTGCCTTCAATTTCAGTTTTAGCAGCAGTTTTCGAATCGGTCATTACTTTGTCGAGTAATTTAATGCCTGTTTCAAGCGTGCGTAGGAATGATTCTTCTTCCTCCTTGATTACTTTTTCAATAAGCGTTTTTTGCGAAACCAATTCAGGATAAGCTTTACCCATGTTTTCACTCAATACATTGATAAGGTTAAACATGAAAGCGTGACGTTGACCCAGGAACGTGTAACCATAACGTACTGCACGACGCAAAATACGACGGATTACATAACCGGCTTTTGCATTTGAAGGAAGTTGTCCATCAGTTATCGAAAATGCAATAGTACGGATATGGTCGGCAATAACGCGCATGGCAATATCCACCTTTTCGTTCTTGCCGTATTCAGCACCGCACACACGGCCAATTTCGGCAATGACAGGAGTGAAAACATCGGTGTCGTAGTTCGATTGAACGCCTTGAATGGCCATACACAATCGTTCAAATCCCATACCGGTGTCAATTACCTTGGCCGGAAGTCCTTCGAGCGAGCCGTCAGCTTTGCGGTTGTATTGCATAAATACGTTATTCCAAATCTCAATTACTTGCGGGTGACTTCCGTTTACGAGTGTCAGACCGTCAATTTTGGCGCGTTCTTCGTTGTCGCGGATGTCGATATGTATTTCGGAACAAGGGCCACAAGGTCCTGTATCGCCCATTTCCCAAAAATTGTCTTTTTTGTTTCCGTTGATAATGCGGCTGGCAGGCAGGAATTGCTCCCATATTTTAGCAGCCTCGTCGTCGCGTTCCAATCCTTCGGGTGCATAACCTTCGAAAACAGTAACGTAAAGGCGGTCGGTATCCAGTTTCAATACATCAACCAGGTATTCCCATGCCCATTCGATGGCCTCTTTTTTGAAATAATCGCCAAACGACCAATTGCCCAACATCTCGAACATGGTGTGGTGATAGGTGTCGTGACCAACTTCCTCCAGGTCGTTGTGTTTTCCGCTTACCCGAAGGCATTTTTGTGAGTCGGCAATCCTTGAGTATTTGATCGGGTCGTTGCCCAGAATAATGTTTTTGAATTGGTTCATTCCGGCATTAGTGAACATCAAAGTCGGATCATCTTTGATAACCATGGGTGCAGAAGGAACAATTTTGTGCCCTTTCGATGCAAAAAAATCGAGAAAAGATTGACGAATTTCCTGTGAAGTCATATTGTGAAAAGTTAGTTGCTATGCGTTATTAATTGTTATTTGCTATTCGTTATTAATTGTTGTTAACCTCGCGTTATTGAAAGTAAGATCCCAAATGATCAATAACGCTGAAGGCTAATAACACAAAGTAAATAACGCCAGAGGCGAATATCCCGAAGCAAATAACCCTTCAAGGTTAATAATATCAAATAAAGACTGCAAAAGTAGCTCAATTTTATTACTTTTGTAGCAATTATTGTTATAAAAATTGCAATAATCAGTTGATTTTCTTTCAGAAGCGTTTGATTTTTATTTATTTATTGAAATTTTTATCTGGAGGTTTTTACTTTTCTCTTCCGATAAAAATGAAATTGATTTATGGCTAAAAAAAAATTCCATTTTAATCCCGAAACCTTAAGTTACGAGCAAATTGAGCATACCATTACTCATTGGCTCAAACAATTGGCTATTCACGCGCTTTCGGGAGTATCCCTGGGTATAATATTTTTCTTTATTTTTGTTTCCACTATTCAATCTCCTGAGGAAAAGCAATTGGTTCAGGAAAAGTCACATATGGAAGCTCAATACAAAGTGCTTGAAAAACAAATGCAGGAACTCGGTTATGTCATGACTGATTTGCAGCAGCGCGATGATAATTTGTACCGTGTAGTTTTTCAGGCCGATCCGATTCCACTTTCTGTACGACGGGGAAGTTCCGCCAATACAGAATACTATGAGCAATTGCTTGATATGACTAATTCTGAAATTGTGGTGTCGACTTCAAAAAAGCTGGGTGAATTGAAAAAGGAACTTTATATTCAATCGAAATCGTATGACGAACTCGTGCTTTTAGCCAAGAATAAGGAAACTATGCTTGAGAATCTTCCAGCTATTCAGCCTGTTTTGAATAAAAACCTGAAATACATGGCTTCCGGCTATGGATGGCGAATTGACCCGATTTATCACTCCCGACGCTTTCATGCCGGGATGGACTTTACTGCACCCATCGGAACAAACATTTTTGCAACCGGAAATGGGGTCGTAGTTGGTGCCGGTTGGGAACAGGGTTATGGAAACTGCGTTCAGATTAATCACGGATATGGTTATGTAACTTTGTATGGCCATATGAGTGCTATCAAAGTCCGAAATGGTCAGAAAGTAAAACGTGGTGATATTATCGGGCTTATTGGAAGTACCGGGAAATCAACTGGACCTCACTTACATTACGAGGTTCATTATAAGGGAACTATCATGAATCCGCAAAACTATTATTATCTCGATTTGTCGCCGGCTGAATACGATAAGATGGTTCAGATGAGCAACAATGCCGGACAAATATTTGACTAAAAAGCCCCCTTAATCCCCCTAAAGGGGGACTATTTGATAGTTTTATCTTTCATAATATGAAGCAAATACAAGAAGAAAGTAATTTTAGCTCCCCTTTGGGGGTTGGGGGCTGCATCGGTATTTTCGATTCGGGTTACGGAGGTTTGACGATTCTGGAGAAAATCCGCACCGAACTGCCTCAATACGACTATATCTATCTGGGCGACAATGCCCGCACGCCTTATGGAACACGTTCGTTTGATGTGGTGTATAAATTTACACTGGAATGTGTAAATCAACTGTTTGAAATGGGATGTCAGTTGGTGGTGCTAGCCTGCAACACCGCATCGGCTAAAGCATTGCGCACGATACAACAAAAAGACCTGCCATTAATTGATCCAAACCGTCGTGTGTTGGGCGTTATTCGTCCGACGGTGGAAGCTGTTGGTACAATGACCAAAACCAAACATATTGGTCTGATGGCAACTTTGGGAACGGTTCAGTCCAATTCGTATCCATTGGAAATTGCAAAGTTGCATGAAAACATTGTGGTTACTTCCGAAGCCTGCCCGCTATGGGTTCCACTGATAGAAAATAACGAACATAACACCGAAGGCGCTGATTATTTTATCCGTAAAAACGTGGAAAACCTGCTTGCTTCGGACCCTCGGATTGACACGGTGGTGCTTGGTTGCACGCATTATCCGCTTATTGAGGAACAAATCAAAAGCTATTTACCGGAGTTGGTAAAGATTGTTTCGCAGGGTGAAATTGTAGCTCAAAGTCTGGCCGATTACCTCCAACGTCATCCGGAAATGGCTGCCCGTTGTACTAAAAATGCTTCAATACGTTACCTCACTACTGAATCGGTAGAGAAATTTGCTTCGTCTGCCTCCATTTTCCTGAACGAAGAAATTCAGGCAGAACATATTGATTTGGGATAAATAAAAACAACCGTTCTGCAAATTTGCAAAACGGTCTTTTTTTGTGATGTTTAGAATTATCAGGCTGGTTGCCAGAAGCAAACTTTAGGCGATACGATAGCACCTTCAGTTTTCAGTGCTTTCATAGCTTTATCTACTTCTTTGCGGTCGAGACCTGTAAGTTCTACAATTTTACCTGCATTTACGGGAGCACCAGCTTTTTTCATGGCTTCCAGTACGATTTGTTTTGTTTCCATTTTGTAATCTTTTTAAAGATGTTTTGTCTGTTGCAAAACTAACAGAATTGTTCCAAATAATTATACATTGTGCATTAATAATTATGAATTATTCAATGTTTTTCCTCACCATTTTCAAAAATGCCTGCATTCGTTCGGTGTCGCGGTCGTCAATGATTTCCATCAGCGTTTTCAGTTCGGCACGGATTTTCTCCACCTGATTGTGCGTGTGTGGGTTGAACAAAATTTCTGTCAGCAGATAATCATCCTCACCCAATAGACCCTTGGCAATATCCATGTGGCGCTTGAAAGTCGTTCCGGGAGCTTCCTGTGGTATCATTACAGAAGCAAAAACCAGGGTGGATGCAAACGGAATAGACAGCGAGTAAGCAATGGTTTCATCGTGTTCCTCAAAGCTGTATTCAAAAATCCGGAGTTTCAACGAACCGTACAAATCTTTGAAAAATGCCTTGCCCATGTGGTCGGATTCGGAAATAATGATGGCGCTTTGCGTGCTTAGATTATCGAGCGTGGCAAAGGTTGGGCCAAACATTGGGTGAGTGGAAACATAGCGCATACCGGTGCTTTCGTAATACTCCTGAATGCCTGTTTTTACCGAAGCAATATCGGAAATGATACAGTTTTTCGGCAGATAAGGCAACACAGCCTGAAAAGCTTCGATGGTGTATTTCAGCGTTACGCAGTTGATAACCAACTCCGGTTCAAACGCACGAACTTCTTCGTAATCGGTCATTCGCAGGGTGTTGAACACAAAACGCAGACGCTTCGGGTCGGTGTCGAACAGCGCCACTTCGTGATTGATACACAACACATCAGTAAGAAATGTGCCCATTTTTCCGGCACCAAGAACTAATATCTTCATTTCTATTATAAAATTTGAGATGCAAAGGTAAGGATAATGTGCCAATGTGCCAATATGCTAATGCAAAGATCAGGAATTCATTGGCACGTTGGCATATTATCACATTGTCTTATTTCTCTTCTTCCCAAACTCCTTATCAATCTTTAGAAACGGAATGACAGCCAGCGTGGGAATGGCCAGAATCATAATCCAAACGAAGAAATGCTGATAGCCGAACATATCCTGCAGTTTTCCGGCAATCATTCCCGGAAGCATCATTCCCAATGCCATAAAACCTGTACACATAGCGTAGTGAGCCGTTTTGTGTTCGCCATCGGCAAAATAAATAAGATAAAGCATATAAGCCGTGAATCCGAAACCATAACCAAACTGCTCCACAGCCACGGCAATATTAATCAGTACAAAATCCGTTGGCACCACCCACGACAAATACACATAAGCCAAATGTGGTAAGGTAATACTCAACGCCATGGGCCAAATCCAGTATTTCAGTCCTTTGCGCGAAGCAGCTATTCCACCAACTATCCCGCCTAATGTCAATGCAATAATACCCACTGTACCGTAAACCAATCCCACCTGTTCGGTACTCAACCCGAGTCCTCCCACATTACGGGCATCGAGCAAAAAGGGTGATGCCATTTTCACCAGCATGGCTTCACCTAATCGGTAAAGTAACATAAATGCTATTGCCAATCCGATTCCTTTTTTTTGAAAGAATGAAGCAAAAGTCAGTCCGAATTCACGGAAAATTTCTTTCGGGCTGTTTTCTGCTTTGGTAATGTCGGAATCAGGACGTGGAAGAATAAAGCGGTGATAAATAAAGAAAATCAGAAACAAACCTGATAGAATGAAAAACGTGATGCTCCACGCCAGCCGAAGATTACCCGTGTAATGCTCCAACGCTCCGGCAGCAATAATCAGCAAGCCCTGACCGGAAATCATGGCCAGTCGATAAAAAGTGCTGCGGATACCCACGAAGAATGATTGTTGCGAACTGTCCAGCCCGAGCATATAAAAGCCATCGGCGGCAATATCGTGTGTGGCGGAGCTGAAGGCAATGAGCCATAGCACCGCCAGCGTAGCCTGAAAAAAGAACGTAGTGGGAATAAGAAATGCCACACCTGCCAATCCTGCACCAATAAGCAACTGCATACTTACAATCCACCAGCGTTTGGTTTTGATAATATCCACAAACGGACTCCAAAAGGGTTTGACCACCCAAGGCAGATACAACCAGCTGGTATATAACGCAATATCAGTATTTGAAATACCAAGGCGTTTATACATAATCACAGCCACCGTCATGGCCACAACATAGGGCAGTCCTTCGGCAAAATAGAGGGTTGGAATCCAGGTCCAGGGGGATTTATTGTTTTTTGTCATATAATTTGCGCGTAGGGACAGGTCGTGACCTGTCCGATAAATAGAATATGATGGTTACGTTTAGGGTCAGGTCGAGACCTGTCCAAAATTGAAAATTGAATTGTTTTTTTTAGGACAGGTCGCAACTTGTCCCTACGGTTGTGATTTTGCTGTTGTTGTGTACATCATTGTGCCACCGCACCGGATTGTCCGATATATAATGATAAATATTCTCGTAACCGTTGGCATCCCTTACGATATGATCGTGAAACGACCATTGCCACCGGAACGTATCGTGTCCGTTTAAATGAATCATTTTGGAAACGGTTGTTTTGTAAGCTCCCATCAATTCCGAAACCGATTTGATTTTCAGACTCTGATGTTCCTTTCGGATATCAATCTGAAAAAGTATATGAACGTGATTGGGCATAACCACTGCATTGTGAATTTCCAGATATGGATATTGCGCCTCCAACCAATGAATTTGTTCCTCTGCAATCCTGCCGTTTCCGTTCAATATCATACAATCTTTTTCCACTAACCCGAAATCGTGCGTTTTGTCATTGGTACATATCGTCACGAAATAAATTTGTTCCGAACTGTAATCGAATCCTTTTTTGCGGTTGCATTTCCGGGTTTTAAATTCCATGTTATATGATTTTTTTTGTAGGGACAGGTCGCGACCTGTCCTAAAACACAATAATGTAATCAAACGGACAGGTCACGACCTGTCCCTACGGGTGCGTTCAATGATATATCCTCTTCAATTCCGCCTCTTTAAAATAATGCAACAAAATCTCATTGTATTGATATCCTTTTTCACCCATTACCGCCGCACCAATCTGGCAAAGCCCCACTCCATGCCCCCATCCTGCACCGGTGAGGGTGAAACGTTGCGGTATGTTGTTGACTATTTCTGATTTATCCAGCACAAAAGCTGAACTATACAGATGCGAGTTGGATAACCATTTGCGGATTTCAAGCTCTTTGCCAACGATGACGGTTTGTTTGGTGCCGACTATTTTTAGTTCAATAATTCGAGCAGATTCACCACGTTTTACGGGAATTAAATCAAGAATTTCGCCAAAGTCAAAGCCGGATCGGCGACAAATAATCTCTGATAGTTCAGCTTGTGAATATTCCACTTTCCAGCGATAGAAGTCGGTGGTTTCCTGATCGTAATTGTTCAGAACCTGTGAAAGGATTTTCTTGTCAGTAGTATTGCAGAAAGCTTCGGGACTTTGGCGTATCCATTTCTCAGCATTGGCTTCAACGGTCAAATCCAACTTAAAGCCTTTCGGCGTAGAGGGATTATCAATAACTTTGCTGAGGTAGGGATGATGCACGGGTGCCCAGCAATTTTCAAAAGTCTCGGAAGCACCTCCACATGATTTAGAGAAACGTGCATCACAGATTTTATCGTCATACATCAACACTTCGCCACGAGTTGCTTCAATGGCTTTTTCCACTGCTGCGGTGGTAGCGCGTGTTATTCCCTGATAACGTTGGCAATGGTCGTCGGCACAAACATTGAAACGAGTGTGGGCATCGCGTTCGTACCACATCCTGTAGTTTATAATTGATAGTTTATATTTTATAGTCTTTTGCACTGTGGCACTTCTTGATTCTTGATTCTTGGTTCTTGTTTCTAATATTGGTTTCAACAACCAACTCCGCGAAATCACGGCATGGGCTTTCAATAATTCGTCGGAGGCGGTGGCGCTCATCTCGCTTGAAATTACGCTGGTGAGGTAATCTTCCACATTTATTCGATTTATTGCTGTTAGGACAGACAACGTATGCGTTGTCTGTCCTATTATTTTTAATGCTCCTCGGAAACGTTGGTTTTCTTTCCGCTCCCAATGGAATCCGATGCCAATAACTACATCCATCAAATCAAAGGATGCATTGTCAGTGTTTGGTTCAAAGACAAGTTCATCAAAAAACTGATTGTCAAACCATACTTTCCCATCCTGAAAAACAGCTTGTTGATTACCTTGGAAAATAGTTCCGCTTGGCGTATAGAAATTGCCATTCAAAATAAACTCAATCTTTTCGGAAGACAGAATGCCGACTTGAATGATGGGTTCTTTTTCGAGCATTTTCATAAACTTACCTGATTAAAAATGCTTATAATATCATCTTTGCAAATTCGCTCAAAATGATTTTCCACAGGAGTGATAAAAATACCGCACATTTCTACAGTCGCAGGACTTACGAGTAACTGCTCAGCTTCAATTGCACTATATTGCCACGGACGGAAGGCTTTGCGGGGAAGAACGAAAACATACCATTTGCTATTCTCGTAAGTACAAACAACATTCATCAAAGGCTCTGTTCCCTCTCCTTTGGAGAGGGTTAGGGAGAGGTGATCATGAAGTTTTTCAAAAGAGTCCTGTACATTTTCACTGTCGGTTGACTCAATGCAATACACGGTTCGCAGGTAGTTTTTCATCCGGAACAGCTGCATTTTTTCGGTCGAAACCAGCAAGTCAAGATGAGTGTCTTTAAGGCGGTGATAATCGTTTACTAACGGTAGAAAGTCCTTCGTACCTGCCTGAAAATGCATATGATCCGGGGCAGAAGCACCGCATTGTGGACCGTTGTAGAATATCAGATAGTCATCCAACTCATTTGCTAAAGTGAGCATGTCAGCAAAATAGGGTTTAATTTGCTGAGGAACATGTTCGCGGCGTGGAATGGTAAAATGCTCCGGGAAAATAGGGAAGGGGTTGACCAGAATTTCATAATTGCCAAACTGAATTGCCTTTTGCTCAGCCGGACGATTAGTCGCACACAGAAAACACTGACGCTCGGCAATGGTTTTGGCATCTACCTTAGCGCCCGACGAAACCATACGGGCAGGGTTAAACTGTACTCGTACGCTGTACTCGCCAAACGATATTTCACGGGTCTTTAGCTCTTTCAGGCTTTCGTAGAACTTTTTGGCGAGAGGCCAGTTGGTCGTTTGGTCGACGAAAAGGGATTTTATTTGGTGGTTAAAAGTGGTCATGTAAATCAAATAAATTCATATGTTATTTATTTTTCAATATCACTTTGTTTGTCATAAAAAAGTATGACTTAACAAGCTCTTCAAACGCTATCAAGGAATTATTAAATCCTTTCTTTGTTCGAGATGAAATAACTATCATTACACCGGTTTTTCCAGCATCAATGTACGCAATAGCTTCAAAATTTTTATATGATTTTCCAGATAAATACTTGATTTTTGCAATTACATTTTTTCCAATTAAAATATCTTTTCCATCAACAATAATAATATCAGAATAATTTCTTCTAAAATCGTCTAAGTCATATTTTATTAGTTTATATAACGATTTATGAGCTTTATCTTCTAATGATGCTGTATTTGTATACATAACAGTTTCTGCTCTATCCCAAGATTCTCCTTTTCTATAAAAAACAGCATCAAGACCCTGATTAACACCAGACTTGTTATCCAAAATCCAGCCATTTGGAGCAGTCAAGCTATAAGCAAAATCTTTACCATAAATAATGCCGGTTTTCATATCTTGCTGTCCACATATTGAGAATCTAAACAGCAGTAAAAATAGAATGGTTATCAGTGTTCTCATTTATATATTTTTATGTTTACAGATTACTTGCCTCTTACTTCTGTTTTTCTCGCTTTCAATTCCACCGTCCGTATTTTATCTTTATACAAATTATGTCCGTTAATTTTTACCACATCCAGTGATGCATCCGAGTTTTCGTCCCAGCGGCGGCAAAGGTACAACGATTCGTAAATACGTCCGATTTGGTATTCGCGACTGATGCGCAGTCCGAGTGCATAATCCTCGCCGTAACTTGTATTTGGCACTTTGATATCACGCAAAACAGGAGTGTAGAATGCCCTTGGAGCACCAAGTCCGTTGATTCGTAGTGCATTATTCCGTCCGTTTTCAGGTGTCCATTCTTTGTGGTCGATAAGTCCGGGAGCTTTGGTTTCCATGGCAAAATTGGTCATCGTGTACGAACCGACTACCATCGCACAGTTTTGTTGGTAGAAAGCATCCACAATTTTTTGCAGTGTGTTTTCGTCCTGATACACATCGTCGCTGTCAAGCTGCACGGCGAATTTTCCGCATTGAGCAGAATGAACGCCTTCGTTCCAGCAACCGCCAATGCCCAGGTCGTTGCGGTTAGGGATAATGTGAATAATACGATTGTCTGTTTTTGCATATTTCTGAATCAATTCGGTAGTTCCGTCTGTCGAAAAATTATCTACAATAATCAGATTGAAGTTAAACGAAGTATTCTGAATTAAAACAGATTTAATAGCATCTTCCACTGTTTTTACACGGTTACGAATAGGAATAATCACCGATGCTTCCACCGGAAAATTGCTTTCGTTGAATTCAATGGTTTTAAAGTTTGGTGCAAGATAACCACCAATTTTCTTTAAATGGTCGGTGCAGGCAGTTTCCATTTCAATCTGCACGGCACGGTTGCGTGGGTCGACATAATCAAACTGTTTTTCACCACTTTTGCGGGTATCCGTTTCTACTTCGGAATACAAATATTCATTGATATGAACTAATTCTGCCTGTTGAGATACTTTCAGCCGAAGGTTATAAAGTCCCGCATATTGGTAATTTTCAGAAGTTTCTGTAACGGCTTTTTTTAAACATTCAGCCTTGTAAAACAGTACTGAGCCAAAATTAAAATCATCACGCAAACTGCCTTCCTGATAATCGATTAGCGGATTATTGGCACGAACTCCATCTTTAATTTCGTAGTAATCGGAGTAGACCAAGCCGGCTTGTGTATCTTCGGCAATACGGATAAAACGTTCCAGTGCAAATTGTCCGAGTTCGAGTGTGCTGTTTTTGGTATAAATCAGCGAATAAGCAGCATCCGTTTTGGACGCAATTTTCTGAATGGTTGCGGTGCTTTGCAGTGAGTCAATTGGAATGGTGGTGCAACCTTCAACATGTATGTTTTGATTTTCTTTTACAAGGAGATATATAGCCTGTATGAGTGTTGACTGGTTAATTTGCTCAACGGTTTTGGCTGTTTCAGTAAGGTCGTTACAGGCTAAAAAGCAATTGATTTGTTTCATGTTGGTTTGATTATTGTTTTCGGGAGTCAAAAATACTACTAAATTTTTAAATCAGCACAAAGACATAAAGCCAAGTTGTTTTTAATTTTTTTTGTAACTTTGTTTCATCATTTTGATAAGAGCTAAAATATATCCTATCTTTGCAGAACAACATAATTTGAATAATCATAAACTTATTATACAATGGAATCAATAAAAAATCGCCTTGCTTCGTTGCGAAACGCCATGCTTAAAGCCGGAGTATCGGCCT